>CAOKUK010000291.1 GCA_948472595.1 uncultured Eubacterium sp. | reverse complement strand
AGGCATGCCCTGCCTTCCCCAATGCGCCAATCATAAATTCCGTGTCCACCAGGTTCTTATCGCAGCCCAGGGAAACAAATAAAACCTCCATGCCATCCTCCTCCATTGCCAACACAAACAAAGATTACCACACAATCCCAGAACTGCATTGGGACCATGTGGTAAGGAAATTCCCTATTCTTCCGTATCCTCTTCTCCTACAATCTTCACCTTGCCCCCATAGAGTTCCTCCACTGCAATGGAAAAAGGCTTCTTATGGGAAGCGTCCTCAATCAATGGGTCTTCCCCCCCGATAATCTGCCTCGCCCGCTTGGCCGTGGCCAGGACAATGGAATAGCGGCTGTTCACCACAGGCTCCTCCCCTGCCTCAACCCCACTGTTCACTACCTTAATCAAGTCTGTGTAAGATGGATGCAGCATCATAATATCATTCTCCTTTCGCAAAGGCAAAAAGCCCTGCCCTTATAGTCTCAATCAAAGATTTGCTCCTCGCCACCCGGGCGTGTTCATTCTGTATTATCTGGTGCACTTTTTGCACGCATTCCTCCAACTGGTCATTCACAATCAGGTAGTCATAGGCCTCCACGCCCTGCGCCTCCTGCCAGGCTCGGCTCAAACGGGAAGCCACCACCGACTCTTCCTCCGTGCCCCTGTCCACCAGGCGCCTTTTCAGCTCCTCTGCGCTGGGGGGCGTCACGAACAGCAGAAGGGTGTCCGGAAAGGCTTCCTTCACCTTCCGCGCGCCCTGGATTTCAATCTCCAATATCACATCCTTGCCAAGCCCCAGCTGCTGGGACACGTATTCCTTGGGAGTCCCATAGTAATGATTGACGTATTTGGCGTATTCAATCAGCTCCCCCCTGGCAATCATGGATTCAAATTCCTCCGCAGACACAAAGAAATATTCCCGCCCATGGCTCTCCCCTGGGCGGGGCGCCCTTGTGGTGGCGGAAATGCTCAGCGCATAGGTATCCGGGTGTTCCTCCAAAAGCCGGCTCATAATGGTCCCCTTGCCGGAACCGGAAAACCCGGAAACCACAATCAAGATACCCTTTTCCCTGTCCATCGCTTCCCTCCCTCTGCTGCTTATTCTATATTTTGGATTTGCTCGCGCACCTTTTCGATATCGGTCTTCAGGCTGATGGCAATCTCTGAGACTGCAAGGTCATTTGCCTTCGAGAGGATGGTGTTCGCCTCCCGATTCATCTCCTGGGCAAGGAAATCCAGCCTCCTGCCAATCCCGCCGTCCTGCCGCAAGGTGTCGCAGGTGCTTTGGATATGGCTCTTTAAGCGGACTGTCTCCTCATCGGTGCAGATTTTATCTGCAAAGAGCACCACCTCCGCCAATACCCTGCCCTCATCGACCGCATTCTCCTCCAAGAGCTCCTTTACCTTATCGGTCAGCCGCTGGCGGTATTCCTCCAAAATCTCCGGAGACCTCTTCTCTATCTGCTCCACATAGCCCAGCATCAGCTCCAGCTTGCCCAGCAAATCCTCCTGAAGCTGGCGGCCTTCCCGAATCCTGGCCTCCACAAACTGCTCTGCGGCTCCCCGCACGGCCTGCTCCAAAACGCCCCACACCTCTTCCTCATCGATGGCGCGGGCTTCCATGGAAAAAACTTCCGGATACCGGGAAAGCCCTGCGGCATCAAGCCCCAGAGGCAGAACGAACTCCTCTGCCATCCGCCTTATGCCGTTTACATACTCTGCGGCTAGGCTTTCGTTGTATTTTAAGGCAGCCTGCCCTTCTGCCGTATCTTCATATGTGATGTACACATCCACTTTCCCGCGCTGGATATAGGCCTTTAGAAGGCTGCGGATAGCGCTTTCAAAGGTATTCAGCTTCTTCGGCATCTTAATGGCGATATCCAGATACCGATGGTTCACCGACTTCATCTCCACGGTCACGCGGTGGGACTCATCTGAAATCTCACAGCGGCCAAAGCCGGTCATGCTCTTCATCATACATGCCTCCCGTTCTTGGCCCCAAGGGCTTTCACTACCAAGGCGCACAAACGGGGATTCCCCGCCTGCACGCCTCAGTGCATAGATAAATATATTATAAAACAACTGGAAGGAATAGTCAAATATTTTTTGAACCGCCGCCTTGCCCGCCATCCAATATCCCGTCATAAAAGGACGCGATGTCGGCATAGACAGCCTCTTTTCCGATTTCGTTTAAGATCTCATGGCGCATGCCTTCGTAGAGGCGGCAGGAAACCTTTTGGTACCCGACTGCCCGCATCAGGGAAACGGCGTCTTGGAATTTCCTTTCATTGATCATGCAAGGGTCTTCTGCGCCTGAGAGGAAAAGGATTGGCAGGGAAGGGTTCCTAACCGCCCATCCCTTTCTGGAATACGTATGCCTGACCAGCCACAGGAGCGCCTCATAGCCATTCAGGGTAAAGGTGAAATTGCACAGGGGGTCATTGTTGTATGACTCCACCACAGCCCTGTCGCTGCAAATCCAGGCATGAGGGAGGTTTTCTTTCCGGAAGGGCTTTTCAAAACTTTGGGAAAACAGGGCGTCTGCGAAAGAACTCCTGGCATGAGAGCCTTTTATCTTCTGTAAAACCCTGTCTAGGGCAAGGCCGAGGCCAGCCATGGAATTCTCGCTGGGGCAGCCGCATACAATCAGGCCGTCGATGGCCTCGTCATGAGCCTTGGCATAGCAGCGGACAGCAAGGGAGCCCATGCTGTGGCCAAAAAGGAAATAAGGCAGGCCTGGGAATCTCCGTTTTGCCTCCACTGTGACTTGGAAGAGGTCTTCTACCAAGGCCTCGCCGCCATTTTCGTAAAAATAGCCCAAATCCTCCTGGGCAAGGACGCTTTTGCCGTGCCCCCTATGGTCGTGGATGATGCAGGCATAGCCCGACCGGGACATATATTCCATGAAGGGGAGGTAGCGCTCCTTGTGCTCGCACATCCCATGGGAAATCTGTAGGACGGCTTTGGGGGAATGGGGGACGAACAGCAGCGCGTCTAAGGGAAGGCTGTCTTGGGCTGAGATGATTTTCAGGTTGGATTTTTGGGATGTTGTCATAGGGGAACCTCCGTGATGGGATTTTATATTTGACGCGCGGCAAATCTTTTTGCCGTGCAGTATATAAGGCATGCGCAGAATCGTGTCAAAAATAAAAGCAAAATAAGGAAAATGCCTTTCCTTAATCTTACACTACCGCTTCGATCAGTGTCTTGCCGTTAATCGTCCTCTCAAACACGCCTATCTGCTTTTTCTGGTTGAAATTGAAGCTTACCATGTAACCCTTGTTCTTTCGGTAATCCTCTAAATACCCTATCAGCTGCTGCTCGCCGCGGGCATGGTATTCTTCCCCACGCCAGATTTTTAATTCTATTACATATTGCTCGCCATGGTAATCTACAATCACATCGGTACGCCGCAATCCTCTGGTACGGGATTCAATATAGTAATTTCCACTTCCGTTTATAATGGGACGCAGATAGAGCAAGAAATATTTCCGCCCTTCCTCTTCCAAAAAAGCCATGCCGCTGCCTTGGTACAAATCTGTGAAATGCTCCGTGAATTTCTCCAGAACACGCCTCATATTCAAACGGCCGCCCACGATAAATTGGCTTTTATCCTGGAGGGAGGCTTTATAGAAATCCTGCGCCTGCATCTCTGCTGCGGACAGATAGCGATTGTAAAGCCTTGTCTCAAAGATACGGTTTGCGATTTCCACAATTCCATTGCGTTTTCTGATAAAGCCAAACATTACGGCCATGTCGATGGATGGGTCATCGGGGTTATAGGTGATGTCCCTTCCCGTAAAAAGCAGGGACTGCAGCATCTTGTCTAACA
>CAOKUK010000290.1 GCA_948472595.1 uncultured Eubacterium sp. | reverse complement strand
AGCAATCCTGTAATTCCTTCCTTCAGAATGATGATAGTGAATTCAATGACTCCTGAATACTCCAAGGTTTCCCTGGGCAATACGGTTTGGTACAGAATAATCGCGATACATAAGGAAAAGCCCACCTTGGTACGCCTTGGCGTATTATTCATCCCAAAAAAAGGAGCAATGAATACAAATGCAGCAACTCTTACCAATATCATCAGAAAATATTCAAATGTGTATAATGAAAACCCATAGTTTACCATACTATTCTTAACCTAACGCAGGTATAAGCCGAAATTACTCCATAATTCCGTCATAAAGCTCACAATATTTTCCAAAATCCACCCTCCTACCAGCATCATGCCAAGGAATACGGCAATGATTTTTGGCACGAAAGTCAGCGTCTGCTCCTGGATGGAGGTTACGGTCTGGAAAATACTGATAATCAAGCCTATGACCAAGGAAATCAGCAGCAGCGGCGCTGACACCTTAATCACCAAATACAGCGCTTCCCGCGCAATATCCATAACCTGCCCTTCTGTAATCATCTCTTCACCTCACTGTCCGGCGCTTCGGCAGCCTGCCATTCCTCTTAGGCCGCCAGATGGAACCTGCGCCCATTGGGGGCAGCCCCATCCCACACTTAATAAAATGTCTTCACTAAATTGCCTATAATCAAATCCCACCCATCTGCCAGCACAAACAGCAAAATCTTAAAGGGCATGGATATTGTAGTCGGCGGCAGCATCATCATACCCATGGACATCAGCACTGAGGCCACGACCATGTCGATTACGATAAATGGGATATAAATCAGAAAACCGATGATAAACGCCGTCCGCAGCTCGCTTAAAATGAAGCTTGGGATCACCACATGCATTGGGATATCGGACAATGTCTCCGGCTTGCTCAAATCCCTGCCTTCCATGTCAATCTCAGCAATGTCGCAGAACAGCTTTAAGTCCTTGCGCTGCATTTCTTTGTACATGAACTCGCGAATCGGGTCTTCCGCCCGCTCCAACGCCTCCTCTTGAGTGATCTCATTGGCATCCAAAGGCTTTAAGACATTCTCATTCAGTTCCGTAAACACCGGATTCATAATAAACAACGTTAAAAACAGGGAAAGCCCCACCATCACCTGATTGGGCGGAACCGTCTGCGTCCCAATTGCAGTCCTGATAAAATGCAGCACAATCACAATCCTGGTAAAGGAGGTGAGCATAATTAACAGAGACGGCGCCACCGCAATGACAGTAAGCACCAGCAAAAGCCTGACGTTGCCGGACAGGCCGCCCTCATCATTATTAATGTCAATATGGATCCCATTCGTATCCGTGCTTCTAGTGCTGGTGCGGTTCTGGTCAGTCCCCAGCTCCCCAAGCTCCCGCGTCCTCTCATTTGTCAGCTGGCTGTTCTCATCGCCTGCAGAGCTTGTCGCATATGCGCTTTGCCCAAAACACAGACACAGCATAAGGATGAGGGTGGCCGTGCCAAAGGCAAGGGAAGCCCTGCAATATATTTTTTTCAGCTTATTCATCATGCCTTGCCTACTTCCTGGGAAGTTTTTTCTTCAGGTTCTCCAATATTTCCTGAAAATTTCCATTGATATTGGCCTTACCCCCCGCTTCCTCCGGGGAAGGCTTATAGGCCAGCTCTTCTTCCGTCAATTCTGTCAGGACGTTTATGCTGTCCTTGCAGACAGAAATCACCAGATATTTCTCTCCCACTTGGACAATCTGGATAAACTTATTGTTCGCCACCCGGAAAGTCTCAATGACCTGGATATTCCTGTTCGCTGCAACGCCTTGCTGGTAATGGGCAATCCACCTGGTGGTGGCATAGGTGATTGCAAGCACAAACAGGAATACCAATAACACGCCAATCAGCCGGAAAAAGCTTGCCAATCCCGATAGGCTGCTCAATAACACCATTTTACCCAACTACTTTTTTCACAGCTTCCAGCACGCGCTCCGCCTGGAAAGGCTTCACGATAAAGTCCTTTGCGCCGGACTGGATCGCCTCGATAACCATTGCCTGCTGGCCCATGGCAGAGCACATAATGACACTGGCTGAAGGGTCGGCCGCCTTGATGGCCTTCAAAGCCTGGATGCCGTCCATCTCCGGCATGGTGATGTCCATCAGCACCAAATCTGGCTTTGTCTCATTATACCTCTCCACCGCCTTTTTGCCGTTCTCAGCCTCGCCTGCGACTTCATAGCCATTCTTCGTAAGAATGTCCTTAATCATCATCCTCATAAACGCTGCATCATCGCAAATTAAAACCTTTTTCGCCATATCCTTTTCTCCTTGATATCACTTTTCATTATTAATTAGTTATTTATAATTTCGGTAATACGCACGCCAAAGCATTCCTCAATGACTACCACTTCTCCCTTAGCCACGTATTTCCCGTTTACTAACACGTCAATCGGCTCCCCTGCTATCTTGTTCAGCTCAATAATCGTACCTGGGGCAAATTCCAAAATATCATGGATGAGCTTGCTGGTCCTGCCCAGCTCCACTGTGACGTCCAGCGGGACATCCATAATCAGCCCAATGTTCTCCTGCTGTGCGATTGGGTCATAATCTCCAGTAAAGGCCTGGAACTGCGCCGGCTGTACATTGACCGGCTGCTGTGCATACATTTGCGGCATATTGTTATTCATAGGCATTCCCATCATTGGCTGCATCTGGGGCATCTGCGGCATCATGCCTGGCTGCATCATCCCCGGCTGCATCATTCCCTGTTGCGGTGTTCCCTGAGGCTGCGGCTGTGGCTGTGCCTGCGGCGCCGCCTGGGGCTGAGGCTCAGGAGCCGGAGCCGGGGCTGGCGAACTCTCTGCCTTCTGGGACAGCCCGGAACACATATCCTTAGCAAAAGAAAACGGATATAGCTGCATAATCTCACTGTTGACCAAATCTCCGATTTCCATCTTAAAGGAAATCTTCACAAACTCGCTGGCCAAAAACTCATCAATATCGCTGCCATCCAGCGTATCCTTCAAATCAATCAAATCTGCAGAAGGCGGGCTGATGTCAATCATCTTATCCAGCATGGAGGACAGCGACGTGGCGGCGCTCCCCATCATCTGGTTCATGGCCTCGCTGATGGCGCTCAAATGCAGCTCTCCCAGCTCCACGTCCGTATTGGTCCCATCCCCGCCCATCATCAAATCCGTGATGATCTTTACGTCATTCTCCCGCAGGACTAAGAGGTTGCTCCCGTCCAAGCCCACGGTATATGCAATCCTGATGAAGACGCAGGGCCTCTCATAAGCATCCACAATGTCTTCCCAGGTGGCTATGCTTACCACCGGCGTGGAAATGTCCACCTTCCTGTTCACCAGGGAAAACAGGGTAGTGGCTGCCGTCCCCATGCTGATATTGGAGACTTCCCCGATAATATCTATCTCGTCCGGCGTCAGCCCTTCTGCATTGTCCATGCCACTATCAGCTTCGCCATTCAGCAGGGCGCTGATTTCTTCCTGTGACAAAACTCCATCCATAGCTTCACTGCTCCTCTCTGATCACTGATGTAACTCTTACTGCGTAATGATCCCCGGAGGCTCCGGGCAAAGCAGTAAATTTCTTGATGTTTCCAACATATACATTCAGCTCATCTTCTATTTTTCTATCCAAACGGATAATGTCTCCAACCTGTAGGTTGATAAAATCGCTTACCGTAATGGCGCTCTCCCCCAGGACTGCCTTGACCGGCATCGGAGCCTTATTCAGCAAGGTCTCCATAATCTCCGCATATTCCGCAGCGTCCTGCTCCTGCATCGTAGAGAACCAATACTTGGTATTCAATTTATCCATAACGTCTTCTAGCGTTATATA
>CAOKUK010000289.1 GCA_948472595.1 uncultured Eubacterium sp. | reverse complement strand
TCTGGGATCTTGCTTTACGCACAAATAGCGCAGCACATTGTCCATAATGCGCAAACGCTTCTCAATTTCAGCCGGGCATTCTGCATCTGCATCGAATTGAATAAAGTAGTAGAATCCTTCCCGCATCTTCTGAATCTCGTAAGCCAGCCTTTTCTTACCCCATTCATCCACGTTGGTGATCACGCCGCCGAAACGGGTGATGTACTCCTTTGCCTTCTCTACTACTTCGGCTCTCGCCTCATCTTCGATTTTTGCATTCACAACCAGCGCTAATTCATATTTGTTCATGCTCATCGTACCTCCTTATGGTCTCCGGCCCCTGGCTTCTGCCAGGAGCAAGGGTTAAATTAATATATCACAAGTCGTTATTTTACCACAATTCCTAGGAATTTGCAAGTGCCCTGAAAAGAAAAATTTATTTTGCAACGGCTGTGTCACTTCCCATACCCACGCCAATCACCCTGCCGATTGGCATGGAGCCAATACCGTTCTAGAGCCAAAAGGGCTGCCGCTCTGCGGCTACTAACCGCAAAGACGACAGCCCCAGTTCTGTTCCTGATGCCCGGTTCTTATAATGGCAGCCAATTTCAGCCTGCTGGCTTTAGGATATTATAGAATCTCTATCCCTCTGCGCTGCCTGCCGCTTCATGTGAAACGCCCGATTGGCGCCCCCAGAAACTTATTTCTCAAAAATTGCGGAGAAGGACTGCCCGCCTTCTTCCACCTTCAGGGTCAGCTTGCCATCCTTGTACTCACAGTCCATGGTCTCGCCGTCAGCTGTAAGCGAGAGCGTGGGCTCCTTATATGTCCAGGTGCCTTCTCCCTCCTGGCCGGCGATATTGCCGCTGAACTTCCCGCCTTCCTTGATGCTCAGCTGCATGTTCATGTCCTCTGCGTCTCCGCCCATAGATTGCATATATTCTTCCAGGCTTACCTTGACGCCCATCGTCTCAATCTCCGTCATCTTCCAATCGCCTATCACGGGCTCCTTGCCGCCTCCGCCGCATCCGGCGAACACCATCATAATTGCTGCAAGCATCAGCGCTGTTACACATTTTCTCATTTTCTTCTCCTCCGATTTCCTTCATTCATTATGATTGGGCAATCCAAAATGGATACCTGCTATTCAATAGTTTAGCACATTTTCAGAAAAATGCAAGACAATCATTCAAAATGCCTGCCCAAAAATTCCTCTATCGCCCCATAGTATGTATCTGGGTCCTTGTCCTGGGATTGGGCGTGGCCTGCCCCTTCCACAATCAGGATTTCCTTCTGGCAGGCAGCGGCGCTGTACAAATCCTGAGCCATTTGGACAGATATCATGGCGTCCGAATCCCCATGGATAAACAGCGTGGGCGTCTTGCTCTTTGCGACGGCTGTAAGGGCGGAAGCGTCCTTGAGGTTGTAGCCGCCCCGCAGGCGCAGCATCAGGCAGGCGCTGTCCACCAATGGGAAGGCCGGCAGGCCGAACCACTCCTTGATTTTCTCGCCAAACATGGAATAGGCGTCTGTGTAGGCACAGTCCGACACCACAGCCTTCACATTGCTTGGAAGGGATGGATCCCCAGACATGATCAGGGCTGCGGCAGCGCCCATGGACTGCCCATGGAGCACAACCTCCGCCTTGGGGTCTTGCTCCAAGATGAGCTGGAGCCATTGCATGCAGTCAAAATGGTCTGTCCAGCCCATGCCGATAAAGTCTCCTTCGCTCTCGCCCTGGCAGCGCAGGTCAGGCGCCAGCACATGGAATCCCTGGCGGTGATACCAGAGGGCAAAGGGGTACATTTCCTCCTTCCACCCAGTGTAGCCATGGAGGAGCAGCACCCATTTATGGCTTTCCCGGCTGGCCGGGAATTCTTCCGCAATCAATGTGTAGCCGTCCTGAGACTGAATCGAGCGCTTCTGCCTGGAAGCGCCGGACAGCCACTCCTTCGTCTCCTCCAAGGACGCCCGGCGGTTTTCCTTGATGTCCGAGGTCTGCACCTGGGCGGCATAGCTTTCATCGGTAATCCGCTGGAAGGCCTCTAGGCGCCGCATGAAAGAAGGCACCAGGGCGGCGCTTAAGAGCAAATTGACCAAAACGCCATATGCAAGGAGCAAAAGCGTCAGTATGATGCAAATGATTCGGATAGAATGGGGCAAATTTTTACGAGTTTTCGCTTTTTTCATGATACATTCAGAACCTTTTCCTTCACAGGGTTCCCACCGCCTGCAGCACTCTGGCAAAAAATCCTAGTCAGTCCATCGTTTGCAGCGGAGGCATTGTCGCACTAGGGATCTCCCCTAATGATAACACGGTTTTGGGGAGATTGCATCTGGGAAATCCTGACAGGCAAAACCTCGCACAGGAATAAAGAGCCGGCTCCCCTTGCAGGCGCAAGGCTTATCGGCTCCTTTCCTTTGCAGTGAAACCTTAGGATTCCCCCTTTTTTTGAATCCCTTTGGTATTCTTCTCTACCAGCTTCCTGGCCAGCATTACCTGATGGCCGCACCCTAAACACTTCAGCCGGAAATCCGCCCCTACCCGGAGCACTTCCCATTCGTGGCTGCCGCAAGGGTGCTGCTTTTTCAAGCGCACAATATCCCCTACTTCAAATGGTATCGGCATAGCTTCCCCTTCCATATTAAAAGATTGCCAAAAACGGCAGCGATTCAGCGCCTTCACAAGTTACACGAAAGAACGTTTATTTTATCTTCCCGAACAGCTCGCCAATGCTTTCCTGGAGCACCAAATCCGCCATGCCGTCCCGGGGAGTGGCGGTCTTATTGACCAACACCAGCTTGTGCCCCCGATAGTAGTCTATCAGGCTGGCAGCGGGATAGACGGCTAGGGAAGTGCCGCCGATAATCAGCATGTCTGCCTGGGCAATATAGGACAAGGCCTCCTGGACCACCTGATTGTCCAGCCCCTCCTCATAGAGAACCACATCTGGCTTAATGCTCCCGCCGCATTTCTCACAATGAGGCACGCCCTCGCTGTGGAGGATGTATTCCGCATCATAGAAAGCATGGCAAGACTCGCAATAATTCCGATGGACGCTCCCATGGAGTTCCAACACCTTCTCGCTGCCCGCCAGCTGGTGGAGCCCGTCTATATTCTGGGTGACAACGGCCCGCACCTTCCCCGCCGCCTCCAGCTTTGCAAGCTTCTTATGCGCCATGTTGGGCTGCGCCGTGAGGCAGAGCATCTTATTGCGGTAAAAACGGTAAAATTCCTCTGGATTCCTGCGGTAAAACGAGTGGCTTAAGATAGTCTCCGGCGGATAGTCGTACTGCTGGTTATAAAGGCCATCCACGCTGCGGAAATCCGGTATGCCGCTTTCCGTGGACACGCCCGCCCCGCCAAAAAACACGATATTGTCAGACTGCGCCACCATCTCCAAAAATGCGTTTATTTTCTCTTCTCTTCCTTGTTCCATTGCCATGTGAATTACCCCCAATCTTAGTCAAGCGTTATTTGTTCCGGCTGTCTTCTACCAGGACAGCGTGCACCAGGCAGCGGTAGTCATGCCCGGCAGGCGTGCAGGTCATCAGCGTCACGGACTTCTGGGAAATGTCCGGAGTGATGCCCGTGTCGTAATAGCTCTCCGCCTTCACCGTCTCCAGCCATTTGGAAAATTCCTCTTCCCCTTCAATACGATAGGCAAAGGATTCCGTGCCGAGCCTGGCCACATGGCAGGAGTATATCTGGTAGCGCAGCATGCCTTCCGGCGTGTAAATGACGAACTCCGGGTTCTTGCGGAAGGTCTCCTCTTCCTGGTATTGGTTCAGCTTGGCGAACATGGACTTATTCTTCATGTTGTGGCCATAGACAAAGGTGTTGTTGTCGCTGAAGTCCGGGGAATTCTCCACTTCCACGAAAATGCAGCCG
>CAOKUK010000288.1 GCA_948472595.1 uncultured Eubacterium sp. | reverse complement strand
GAAAGGCTGCGGCATCGTCTATATCTCCCACAGGCTGGAAGAGCTGCAGCATATCGTAGACCGGGTGACCATCATGCGCGACGGCCCGTACATAACGGAAATGAATTTTGCGGACGCCACCATGGATGAGATTATCGCCCACATGGTAGGGCGCGAGATTAAGGAGAAATTCCCCCATGTGGAATGCCCCAAGGGCAAAAAAATCTTTGAGGTGAAGAACCTGAACGCAGGCCGTATGGTTCGGGACATCAATTTCTCCTTATATGAAGGGGAAATCGTAGGGTTTGCAGGACTGATGGGCGCAGGGCGTACAGAGACCACCCGGGCTATTTTCGGGATCGACCCCAAGGACGGCGGGGAAATCATCCTGGACGGGAACCAGGTGGCCATCCGTAAGCCAGAGGACGCCATTAAGGCTGGGATTGTGCTGGCTCCGGAAGACAGGAAAAAGGACGGGCTCTGCACAAAACTGAGCATCCGCCACAATATCGCCCTTCCGAACCTGGACCTGATTTGCGATAAGCTGGGCATTGTGAGGAATAAGAAAGAAGAAGAGATGTGCGAGGAAGCCGTGCAGAACTTAAAGATTAAGACGCCGAATGTGGAGGTTCTGGCAGGGAACCTGTCCGGCGGGAACCAGCAGAAGGTGGTAGTAGGGAAATGGCTGGCAAGGAATTCCAGGGTCGTGATTTTCGACGAGCCCACCAGGGGGATTGACGTAGCGGCGAAGGTGGAGATTTACCATTTGATGAACAATCTGAAGAAGAGCGGGATTGCCGTCATGTTCGTTTCATCGGAAATGCCCGAGGTCATGGGGATTGCAGATCGGATTATCGTCATGTGCGATGGGAGGATTACCGGGGAGCTTGCGGCAAAAGGCGCAACCCAGAACGAAATCCTCACGCTGGCAACCCAGTTTGAAAAGAAGATTGCGGCAAAAGGTTAAGGAAGGACAGGAGGAAAAAGAAAATGAATCAGACCAAGCAGAACCCAATAAAAAAATTATTGAGCATCCGGGGCATGGGCGGCGCGCTTACCGCATTTGCCGGGCTCATCATTATCTATATCGTATTCGGTATCATCAACCCGACCGTTTATTCCGGGCAGAACATTATGAACCTGCTCCGTTCCATGTCAAAATACCTGCTGATTGGTATTGGGCAAAGTTACGTATTGATTACAGGCAACATCGACTTGTCCATCGGCTCTATGGTAGGCATGAGCGCCATGATATCCGCCACCATGATGGCAGGCGGCGTCTCCCCGATTATTGCGATTTTAGTAGCTATGGTCTGCTGCCTGGCAATCGGGGCAATGAACGGCGTTATGGTTGGGAAGTTTAAGCTTCCTCCCTTTATCGCAACCTTGGGCACCATGTTCGTAGCCCGCGGCGTGGCTTACATGGTAAACGGGAACCGCAACACGGAAGCTATCAGCTCCGGTATCGGCAAAGAAGCAGCGGATGGTTTCCAGAACTTCTTCTATTATGGGAAGACCTTCGGTGTGTATAACACCTTCTGGATTGCATTGATTCTATTTGTTATTTTCTTCTTCCTGCTCTCTAAGACCAGGACAGGAAGGCATATATACGCCATCGGCTCCAATGTGGACGCAGCGAAGCTCTCAGGCGTGAACGTTGTGGCGACCACCACCAAGACTTACTTGGTAAGCGCATTCTGTGCCTGCGTGGTAGGGCTGATCCTTTGCGGCCAGGCCAATATGGGAAATATGGAAGCCGGGAACATGTATGAAATGTACGGCGTGGCTGCAGGCGTAATCGGCGGCGTATCGCCCTTGGGCGGGACCGGTATCCTGCTTGGCACACTGGCAGGCTCAGCCGTATGGCAGACTTTGGAGAACGGCCTGAACATGATTGGCGCACAGGTAGGTATCCAGCGTCTTGTTATCGGTATCATCGTAGTATGCGCCGTGATGCTGGATGTGGTATTCCGCAGGGGCGTCGTAAAGAAGAAAAAATAAGAATTAGCCGCCTGCCCGGCCTTTGCATTGCCTTAGGCATCGGTATCGGTTTCATTCTGCACGAGGCGCCGGGCAGGCGCTAAGATAAAGGAAGTAATTTTCATGTGCTTACACAAATTCTAAAGGAGGAAGGAAAAGATGAAGAAAAAATTGTTAGCGTGGGTGTGTTCCCTTGGGATGGCCGCAGGGCTCTTAGTAGGATGCGGAGGCGGAAATAACACAGGAAGCACAGACAGCAATGCAGATGCAAATGCGCCTGCACAGGAGGAAACCAGCCAGGATGATGGCCAGGATGAGCAGCCTTCCGGCGATGGGGACATGATTGCCCTGATTACCATGGATTCCATTGACCAGCATTGGGTGACTTTGAATGAAGGCGCACAGAAGGCAGCCGGGGAACTGGGCGTGACCGTCCAATTCATGGCTCCGAACACCAAGGACGACGCACAGCAGATTGAGTGCGTGAACAATGCAGTCTCTGCAGGCGCAAAGGCAATTATCGTAGCGGCAAACGGCCCGGATGCAATCTCTTCCGCATTGCAGGAAGCATCCGATGCAGGCGTAAAGATTATTTATGTAGACTCCCCGGCAAATGTGCCAGGCGAGGCAACCTTCTCTACCGACAACAATGCAGCTGGGGAAACAGCAGGCAAGGAAATGCTGAAGGCCTTAGAGGCAGCAAACGTTACCTCCGGCTCTATCGGAATCATCAACGTAAATGCAGCGACAGATTCCTGCGTGATGCGTGAAGAAGGGTTCCGCGCAGCATTTGAAGGCTCCAGCTTTGAATTGATGGAAACCCAGTACGGCGAAGGGGATGCAGCAAAATCCCAGAGTATCGCTGAAAACTATATCACACAGGGCGTTGTAGGTATCTTCGGATGCAACGAAGGCTCCACCACAGGCGCTGGGAATGCCATTAAGGCTTCCGGCAAAGACAGCGTAATCGGCGTTGGTTTTGACAAGTCTGACGCAATCCTTGGATTGATTGAAGACGGCCATTTACTCTGCACCATGGCACAGAACCCAGACCTTATGGGTTATGAAGGCGTAAAAGCAGCTGTTGCAGCTATCGGCGGCGAGAGCCTTGGCGGCGCAGTGACAGATACGGGCGTGTCCGTATTGACCAAAGAAGGCTCAGCAAGCGGCAGCGACGACGCTTCTGCTGATACAAGCTCTACAACTACAGCAAGCCAGGCTTGGAAGATTGCCCTGATTACCATGGACTCCATTGACCAGCATTGGGTAACCTTGAATGAAGGCGCACAGGCAAAAGCAAGCGAGATGGGCGTAGAAGTAACCTTTATGTCCCCGAATACCAAAGACGACGCACAGCAGATTGAATGTGTGAACAATGCAGTGGCAGGCGGCTACAACGCTATCATGGTAGCGGCAAACGGCCCGGACGCAATCTCTTCCGCACTCCAGGAAGCATCTGCAAAAGGCGTGAAGATTGTGTATGTAGACTCTCCTGCAAACGTAGACGCAGAGGCAACGTTCTCAACCGATAACAAAGCAGCAGGCCAGAAGGCCGGCGAAGAAATGATTGCAGCCCTTAAGGCAGCAGGCAAGGAATCTGGTTCCATCGGCGTCATTAACGTAAATGCAGCAACTGACTCTTGCGTGATGCGTGAGGAAGGCTTCCGCGCAGCGTTTGAAGGGACAGATTATGAAATCATGGAAACACAGTATGGCGAAGGGGATGCAGCAAAATCCCAGAGCATTGCTGAGAACTATATCACACAGGGCGTTGTAGGCATCTTTGGATGTAACGAAGGTTCCACCACTGGTGCAGGGAATGCTATCAAGGCTTCTGGCTCAGATGGGATTATCGGCGTTGGTTTTGATAAGTCTGACGCCATCCAGGGATGGATTGTCGATGGTTTCCGGCTGTGCACCATGGCACCGAACCCCGACGTTA
>CAOKUK010000287.1 GCA_948472595.1 uncultured Eubacterium sp. | reverse complement strand
CAGGCAATGGAAGAATTAGAGAAAGCAGGTGAAGCATTATGTCAGAAGTAAAGAAAATAGCGACCAGAGCCAGTTACGGCAACGCACTGGTAGAGCTTGGTAAGAAGCATGACAATCTGGTAGTTCTGGATGCGGATCTTGCAGCAGCTACCCAAACCGGTGTATTTAAGAAGGAATTTCCGGAAAGGCATATTGACTGCGGTATCGCAGAATGCAACATGATGGGCATTGCGGCAGGCATTGCCACCACAGGGAAAGTGCCCTTTGTAAGCTCCTTTGCCATGTTTGCGGCAGGCAGGGCTTTTGAGCAGGTGAGGAACTCCGTGGGCTACCCCCATCTGAACGTGAAGATTGGCGCAACCCATGCCGGCATTTCCGTTGGGGAAGACGGCGCATCCCATCAGTGCAACGAGGATATCGCATTGATGCGCACAATCCCAGGCATGACCGTGATTAACCCTTCCGACGACGTGGAAGCCAGGGCGGCAGTAGAGGCGGCTTATGAAATGGAAGGGCCTGTATACCTGAGGTTTGGCCGTTTGGCTGTCCCGGTTATCAATGACAGGGAAGATTATAAGTTTGAGGTAGGCAAGGGCGTGCTATTAAGGGAAGGCACAGACGTCACCATTGTGGCCACCGGGCTTTGCGTAGGCGCGTCCTTGGAGGCGGCAGAGAAGCTGGCGGCAGATGGGATTAGCGCAGAGGTAATCAACATCCACACCATTAAGCCGCTGGATGAGGAAATCATCCTGAAATCCGCAAAGAAAACAGGCAAGGTCGTAACCGCAGAAGAGCATTCCATCATCGGCGGGCTGGGAAGCGCAGTATGTGACTGCCTGAGCGCCAATGCGCCCACCCCAGTCTGCAAAATCGGCGTAAACGACACCTATGGCGAGTCCGGCCCAGCCGTGAAGCTGCTGGAGAAATACGGTCTTGACGCACAGGGCATTTACGAGAAGGTAAAAGGGTTTGTGAAAGCGTAGGAGAGGATTCCCCATTGTGCAGAGGGTGCTTAAGAACCCTCCTTGCGCAAGCGGGGTTTGCATTTAGAGGAAGGTAAGGGACGGTTTTGGGCATGGCAGGAGGATTGCCTGGGACGGTTCCGAAGGGTTTTAGCGATATTGTATTGGGAACGGCTATTTAAGAAATAGCGCCAGCCCGGCGCCATGCGTTTTTTGTGTAACGGGGGTTGCAATGGCATGGCGCCCTCTTTCAGGGCGTAAAGGGGTTTGCGCCTTTGGGGATTGAGAAAGATAGCGATTTAACGAGGATTTTAATAGGAGTTTATTGGGAGGATTTTTAACATGGAGAAAAGCCGTATTATAGAAGACATTCAAAATGGGAAGACTGCCCTGGGGATTGAGTTTGGCTCTACCAGGATTAAGGCTGTCCTGGTGGGGAGCGACAATGCGCCCATCGCCTCCGGCGCCCATGACTGGGAGAACCAGCTGGAGAACCATATCTGGACATACAGCCTGGAGGCTATTTGGAATGGGCTGCAGGACTGCTATCAGAAAATGGCGGAGGACGTGAAAGCGCAGTATGGCGTGGCGCTGACGAAGATTGGGGCTCTTGGCTTCAGCGCAATGATGCATGGCTATATGGCCTTTAACAAAGACAATGAGCTGCTGGTGCCTTTCCGCACCTGGAGGAACACCATCACGGAAGAGGCTTCCAAGAAGCTGACAGAGGTGTTCCAGTATAACATCCCTCAGAGGTGGAGCATCGCCCACCTGTATCAGGCAATTTTAAATAAAGAAGAACATGTAAGCGACGTGGCTTATTTCACCACCCTGGCAGGCTATGTGCACTGGAAGCTGACCGGCCGGCAGGTGCTTGGCGTAGGCGAAGCCTCCGGCATGTTCCCCATTGACATTGAAACCGGGGATTTCGACAAGAAGATGATTGGGCAGTTCAACGAGCTGATCGCAGGGGAAGGGTTCTCCTGGAAATTAGAAGACATTATGCCCAAGGTGCTGAATGCAGGGGACAGCGCAGGCACATTGACCGAGGAAGGCGCAAAGCTTCTGGACACCACAGGCGCCTTAGAGGCAGGCATCCCGGTCTGCCCGCCGGAAGGGGACGCAGGCACCGGCATGGTGGCCACCAAGAGCGTGGCGCAGCGTACCGGCAACGTTTCCGCAGGCACTTCCGTATTTGCCATGGCCGTGCTGGAGAAGAACCTGAAAAAGGTGCATCCGGAAATCGACATGGTGACCACGCCGGACGGCAGCCTGGTGGCGATGGTGCATTGCAACAACTGTACCTCCGACCTGAACGCATGGGTGAACCTCTTCAAGGAATTTGCCGAAAGCTTCGGCGTGGAAGTGGATATGACCAAGCTGTTCTCCGTTCTGTACAACAAAGCCTTAGAAGGCGACGACGACTGCGGCGGGCTGCTGGCATACAACTATTTCTCAGGGGAGCACATCACAGGCTTTGAGGAAGGCCGCCCGCTATTCGCGCGCACGCCGGACAGCAAGTTCAACCTGGCCAACTTCATGCGGGTGCACCTGTTCACAGCCCTTGGCGCATTGAAGACAGGCCTTGACATCCTGCTGAAGGAAGAGGACGTCCAATTGGATGAGCTGATGGGCCATGGCGGCCTGTTCAAGACCAAAGGCGTAGGCCAGAAGGTCATGGCGGCAGCCGTGAACGTGCCTGTTTCCGTGATGGAGACAGCCGGGGAAGGCGGCGCATGGGGCATTGCCCTCTTGGCGTCCTATATGGCAAATAAGGCAGAGGGCGAATCCCTGTCCCATTACCTGGATGAGAAAGTGTTTGCCGGCCAGGAAAGCCTTACCCTGCAGCCGGAAGCAAAAGACGTGGCAGGCTTTGACGCCTTCATCAAGCGCTACAGCGAAGGGCTCCCCATTGAGCGTGCAGCGGTTGACAGCCTGAAGTCAAATAGTATTTGACCCTCGCGGCAGTCGCCAAATATCCGTGCAAGCACGGCTACTTGGCTCGTTGCTCGCGGGAATAAATTTTTGCCGACAGGAGGAAAGACATGTTAGAAGAACTGAAAAAAGCAGTCTATGAAGCGAATATGGATTTGCCCCGCTACGGCTTGGTGACCTTTACCTGGGGGAATGTCAGCGGCATTGACCGGGAAAAGGGATTGTTCGTGATTAAGCCAAGCGGCGTGGATTATGAGAAATTAAAACCAGAGGACATGGTGGTCATTGACTTGGAAGGCAATAAGGTGGAGGGGCGCTACAACCCATCCTCCGACACGGCCACCCACTTGGAGCTGTACAAGGCCTTCCCGGAAATCGGCGGCGTGGTGCACACCCATTCCTCCTATGCGACCAGCTGGGCCCAGGCAGGCAGGAGCATCCCCTGCTACGGCACCACCCATGCAGACTACATGTACGGGGAAATCCCCTGCGTGCGCTGCCTGACCAAGGAAGAGATTGAAGGCGCCTATGAGGAGAATACAGGCCATTTGATTGTGGATTCCTTCCGGGCGATGGGCAAGGACGTGATGGCCGTGCCGGCTGTGCTGTGCAAGAACCACGGCCCCTTCGCATGGGGCAAGGACGCCCATGAGGCCGTTCACAATGCGGTTGTGTTGGAGGAAGTGGCCAAGATGGCTTACCGCGCAGAGACGATCAATCCGCGGATTCAGCCCGCCCCCCAGGAGCTGCAGGATAAGCACTACTACCGCAAGCATGGGGCAAACGCCTACTATGGGCAGAAAGAAGAGTAGCTTTCGAAGAAAATGCAGAAAGATCAGGGGTCTGTTAGAAAATGGACAGCCTAAAACAGGGGAGCCAGTGACTTGCGTAAGTCATTGGCTCCCTTGGAATTGGAGGTAGTAACGATTATGATGAGTTTATTTGATGATGAGCAGATTATGAGGACTTATGCGAAAGATATGGAAAGAGAAACAACAAAAAGAAACGTGATAACAATGATAG
>CAOKUK010000286.1 GCA_948472595.1 uncultured Eubacterium sp. | reverse complement strand
TCAGAATCGCAATCCAGCCGGAAACAAAGCCAAGACAGCCGATTCCAATCCAGATGGCGCCGCCAAGCAGCGCACCGCCAATCGCACCGATAAGCCCCTTTACCTTGCTCACTTCTTTGATAACCGGCTGGTCTTTTGCGGCCACCGTCCCATTCCCATCCTGCACCGGGGTATCCTCGCAGATTTGGTCCACAATCTCCATCCCTTCCGTCACATGCCCAAATGCCGCATAATCCCCATCCAAAAACGTGCTGTCCTGATGGACGATGAAGAATTGGGAAGAGGCGCTGTTGGGATCGTTGGATCTGGCCATGGAAATGACGCCCCGCTCGTGGGAAATATCGTTCTCCACGCCATTGTTGGAAAATTCCCCTTTTATCTGGGCATCCGAACCGCCTGTCCCATTTCCCAAGGGGTCGCCGCCCTGTATCATGAAGCTGCTGATAATCCGATGGAAGGTCAGGCCGTTGTAAAAGCCGTCCTTTGCCAAATTCACAAAATTTGTGACGGAAATAGGGGCTGTGTCTGCATCCAGCTCCAATGCGATTGTGCCATATTTCTCTATCTCAATTTCCACATGGTGAAGGCCGGTAAGGTTCCCATCTGCATCTGCGCCTGCATCCCCTGCATTTTCCCCATCCGCTTCCTGCCCTTCGGATTCCTGACTGCCAGAAGAGCTTGACTCCTCTATCTCTTGGGAAGCGTCCGCTGCAGCCGATCCGGCGTCCCCCTCTTTGGAGCCGCACCCAGCAAGAACGGCGCATGCAAGGATTGCGCTTAATGCCATTGCAAATAATCTCTTCATGTCCCTACCCCCTTAATGGCAGCCGCTGCCGGGACAGCCCTGCTTGTCCTCTCCACAATGCCCGCCGTGGCCATCGTGGCTGTGGTGGCTGCATTGGATATCCGGCTGATAGGCAAGGTTTCCTGCCAAAAATGCCTTGACTGCCGCATCAGCGTCCCCCATGACGCCTCCATAGAGCTGGATTCCCGCCTCTGCCAACGCCATCCTGGCGCCGCCGCCAATGCCGCCGCAAATTAAAGCATCCACCTTAAGGCCGGACAAAAAGCCTGATAAGGCCCCATGGCCGCTTCCATTGGTATCCACAACCTCTTCTTTGGTAATCTGGCCCTCTTCTGCGTCGTAGATTTTAAACTGCGCCGTATGGCCAAAGTGCTGGAATACTTCTCCATTTTCATAAGTTACAGCAATTCTCATGTTATCTGCTCCTTTCTTTTGAAACGATGAACCCAAAATGATTATACCCCAAACCTGCAGGCTTGGCAAGGCCGGGCGCGCCCCTACAGCAGAGGCGCAAACAGCCGCACCACCCCTAAGAATGTGCGGATGGCCGCCGGGCGCCTCTGGCAGAACTCCATGTTAATCTCCTCGCATTTCGCCAAGGTATCTTCCATGTCCGCCTTCACCTGGAGGACTGCCTTGGATTCGTACATCCACACGCCGCACTCAAAATGCAGGTACAGGCTGCGGTAATCCATGTTGATGCTGCCCACCGTGGCAATCTTGTCGTCGCAGACGAAGCATTTCGCATGGAGGAACCCGGGCTTAAACTGGAAAATCCGCACGCCGCAGGCAATCAGCGGCTCATAGTAGGACTGGCTCATCCAGTACACCACCTTCTTGTCCGGAATGCCTGGCATGACAATCCGCACGTCCACCCCGCTTTTGGCGGCAATCTGCAGGGCGGTCACCATCTCATTGTCCGTAATCAGGTATGGGGTGAAGATATACACATACCGCTTAGCCCGGTTGATGATGTTCAGGTAAATGTTCTCCCCTACGGTCTCATGGTCTAAGGGGCTGTCCGTATAAGGCTGCACGAACCCATCTGTCTGGAAGGGCTTGGTCTGGTAAGCCTGTGGCCGGAACTTGCTCAAGTCCTCTTCCCGAACCTTGCAGATATAGTCCCACATCTCCAAGAACATCACCGTGAAGCTCCAGACCCCTTCCCCCTCCAGGCGCAGGCCTGTGTCCTTCCAATAGCCAAAGCGCTTGATATGGTTGATGTACTCATCCGCCAGGTTAATCCCCCCGGTAAAGCCCACCTTCCCATCCACTACCAGGATTTTCCTGTGGTCCCGATTATTCATAATCACGGACATCACCGGATAAAGGGGGTTGAAGCGGACGCAGCGGATGCCCCAGGACTCCATCTGTTCATAGTACTTTGCCGGGAGGGTGGTCACGCAGCCAAAGTCGTCATAGATAAACCGCACATCCACCCCGCAGGCCGCCTTGCGCTTTAAGATCTCCAAGATTTTCCCGAACATGTACCCCTCTTCCACAATAAAATATTCCATAAAGATAAAATGCTCCGCCGATTCCAGCGCCTCCAAGATGGCTGGGAACATTTCCTCCCCAGAGGGGTAATACTGGGTGTCTGTATTTTTATAAACTGGGTAGTTGGCCCATTCCTTGATGTAAGTGGACTGGCAATATGCGCTAGGGTCAAGCCCTAAGAGTTCCTCTTCCCATTCCTGGTTTGCCGTCACTTCCCGCTCAATCTCCCGATTCACCGCCTCCATGCGCTTCCGGGTCCGCTTGGTCAAATCCGAGCGGCCAAAAATATAGTAGACCAGAAGCCCTACAATGGGAATGGATAAAATCAGGACTGCCCATGCGATTTTGTAAGAAGGGTTGCTGTTCTTGTTCACAATCACCAGCACCACAAAAATCGCCAGAAGGCCCAGCAGCGAATTCACAAAGGAATACTTCACCTGGAACCCATAGAGGAAGGACAGGATCCACAGCAATTGGACTAAGATTGCCAATGCCACAATCGTCGCCCTTCCCAATAAAAATTTCTTGACCTTTTTCATTTTTTCCTCCATCCCGAGCGCTCTTTTGGCAGCCCCTGCCGGCAAGAAGCGCCAAAGACAATTTGTAACTAATCCAAAGTTTCTTTTTCACCCCTTTGCTATTTTATCACAACAGTCTCCCAATGTCCACCATTCCCCATCCCTGCTTTGCACAAGGCAGCCCCAGGTCCAGGGCGCGCTGGTACAGTCGCAGCTTCACTTCCGCCGGGGAGAAGCAAGGGTATTTGCTCAGCAGCAACGCAATGCTGCCGCTTACAATGGGAGCCGCCATGGACGTCCCGCTCTTTTTCATATACATCCCCGGATAAATGGAGCAGCTTGCCACATTGGTCCCAGGCGCCACCAGCTCCGGCTTCACTACGCAGTGTTCTGTGGGTCCCTGCCCGGAATAGTCCGGCTTAAGCATAGACCTTCCAATCTGCTCCCTGGTATCGTCAAAACAGCCTACCGTAATCACTTTACGGCTAATCCCAGGCACAGTGATGCTGCTGCCCCTAGGGCCGTTATTCCCTGCAGCGGCCACCACCACCATATCATTGTCCCATGCATACTCCACCGCCTGCAAAAGGCGAATCCTCTCGCGGCTCTCCGCCTGCAGCACCATGCCAATGGAAATATTCACAATCCGTATTTTGTACGGCTGCTTATGGCGCACCAGCCACTCAATGGCCTGCACCACATGCTCTGTGTTCCCATTTCCCTTTCTGTCCAAAATCTTTATAATGATGAAATGGCAGCGGGGGGCAATCCCCATATAGGTTCCCTGGGACGCCCCGCCGTCCCCGCCGATAATCCCTCCAATATGAGTGCCATGCCCATTGTCGTCATAGGGCGACTCCCTTCCATTCACATAGTCCAAAAAACAGGCTACCCTCTGCCCAAAATCCGGGTGCAGGTAAATGCCAGTGTCCAACACAGCCACGCCAATCCCCTCTCCATAGTAGCCCCTTTCATAAGCTTTCTGGGCATTGATGATTCTTCTGACTCTGTCCATATCAATCCCTTTTCTATTTAATATATGCCTTAGGAGGATGTATGGTTTCCCAGCAGAATCACAGCCAGAACAATCAGAACCACCGGCTTAGCCGGTGGTTTGCTCACGCCCTATAAGGGCTTG
>CAOKUK010000285.1 GCA_948472595.1 uncultured Eubacterium sp. | reverse complement strand
CCGTCCAATCATAGGCTGTCAGGATGATAATGGGAGCGTCCTGGCCCACCGCCTTGCGTATCCTCCTGGTAGTCTCTATCCCGCTGGTCTCCGGCATCTGCCAGTCAATGATGAAGGTATGGTAAGCATCCCCCTCCTCACAGGCTCTCTTTGCCCGGAACACGGCTTCCCGCCCGGAAGTCGTCCATTCCGCCCGCATGCCAATCTTCTTGAGCATTTTGCTCACACTGTCGCAAGTATTGAAATCATCGTCCACCACCAAGGCCCGCAGCCCTTCCAACTCCTTAATCTGCGCTGCGTTCTTCTCCACGTCCTGCAGTTTCAGGCTGAAATTCACGGTAAAGGCGCTGCCCTTGCCCACCTCGCTTTCCACGCTGATGGTGCCGTCCATCATTTCAATGATGTTCTTCGTGATGGCCATGCCAAGGCCAGTGCCCTGGATGCCATTCTGGGTAGCGGTCACCTCCCGCTCGAAAGGCTCAAAAATATGCTCCACAAAGTCCCGGGACATGCCTATGCCATTGTCTTTGACAATAAAGGTATAATCCCCGTACCCATGACGGAAGGTAGTCTTTTGCATAATCCGAAACGTAATGGTTCCCCCGGCAGGCGTATACTTCACCGCATTGCTCAAGAGGTTGATAAACACCTGGTTCAGCTTGAGGGCATCCGCAACCACATCCTCGTTTGCCACCTCAAAGGTGTCTATGAATAACTCCAGCTGCTTTGCCTTCACCTGGGGCTGGATGATGTTGACCAGGTTATGCATCAGCTCGGAAATATTGCACTCCTGTTCCTTGATCTGCACCTTCCCGCTCTCAATCCGGCTCATGTCCAAAATGTCGTTAATCAGGCTGAGCAGGTGATTGCTGGAGGAAAGCACCTTGTGCAGGCAGTCCCGCACCTGATCTTTGTTGTCCATATGGGTGACGGCAATGGTGGCAAACCCAATAATCGCATTCATCGGCGTGCGTATGTCATGGGACATATTGGACAGGAAGGTGGTCTTGGCCCGATTGGCATGCTGAGCCTGCATCAAGGCATCCTGCAGCGCCTGGGTCTGCTCCCTCTGCTCCCGCACCTGCTCGGTAATCTCCTTAGACACCACCATCACCATAATGTCCTCCGTCTCATTGTCCTTTGTCATGATAAAGGACTGCCGGACGCACATCTGCTCTTTAGGGGCTGCCCATGCCCAATAGTCCAAAACCACCTCTGCATCCCCCTGCTCAAAGCACTTTTTCAGATAATCCATATTCACCGTGGCGGAAAATTCCTTTTGGTACTCTTCTAAGACAAATTTCTTCCATCGCTCAAAGCACTCGGAAGCCTTACAGGGCGCCTTTAGCCCCACTGCCTCCAGCAGGGACACAGAATGCCCGTCCATCATGCGCACCACGTCATGCTCCATCCAATCCTTCGTCAGGTTAAACTCAAACGTGCAGAAGGAATTAGAAGTAATGGCAATCCGATATTGCCTCTCCTTGCGGTCTGCCTGGGACATTTCCGCTTTCATCCTAAGCTCCTTTTCCTTCAATTTCGAAACATTCTGGCGGATAAAGAGAATCTTGCCAGGCCTGCCCTCCTTCCGTTCCAGGCAAATCAGGCTCAAGTGCTCCCATTCCGTACGGCCCGACTGGGACACATGGTACTCAAAACGAAGGTCGTCCCACTCCTTTAAGGACTGAACTATACGCTCCTTATCAATAAACTCTGTAAACTCTTGCCGTACATCCTCCTCTTCCATCAAAGAGCCCAGGTATTCCAACAAATCCCGGTATGGCCCTGTATCCGGAAGCGTCTGCCCCTCCGGCTTGGTTCCGGACAGATACTGGTAGGTATCCGTCTCAAAATCCACCATGGCATACCGGGGAAACAGCTTATTCACGCCCGTAATGATATACCCCATTTCCCTGTTTTCCCGCTCCAAGTCCTTCTTCTTTTGCCCTGAGCGCACAATCAGAACCACCACATAGACCACAAACAGCCCAATCAGCATGGCCTCCATCCGGACTCCCACCAGATTCTCAGCCCGCACCATAGCCTGCGTAACGCTGATAGGGAACGCCTGCACCAAGACGTAGCCATTTTCCGGAAGCTGCTCCACGCAAATATTGTCTGTCTTACTGTCATCGCTGCACAGAAATGAGCCTTCCTGGCCGCTGCCAATTGCATCCCCTACCTTTTTGGCTGTGATTTCATCAATCATGCCGCTGCCCGTCAATATATCCAGCAGGCTCCCTTCGTATTCATTGTCATCCGAGCTGGCAATCACCCTGCCTTCCGAGGTGCACAGGAACACATCCGCCTTCTCTCCAAAATAACTGGCCGCCAGCATGTCCTTCAAATACTCCTCCGCCAAGTAGGATCCCCGCAGCACGCCAATGATTTCCCCTCTATAAAAAACAGGCGCATAAAAGCAGGCCATTGTCTCCTGGAAAAAATGGGGGTCGAACACAATGGATGCGCCGCTCCTCCCTTTCATGCCTTTTTGGTAGAAATCGCGCATAGACACGTCCGAAGTCCGCCCGTCAGAGGCATAGTCCACGCCTTCTGTATCCGTAAACAGCACGGCGTCAAACAAGGAGTTTCCTTCTATCTCTTTGAGCATCCCCACCGAGACTTTTGGCTCTGACAAGCTTTCCCCTATGAAATAGGCATAAGTATGAATCAAGTTTTGCGCATTGTTCAGCTCTTTATCAATCTGCATGGCGGTCTGATGCGCGGAATCTGCGGCATACCTTTTATTCCGCTCCTCCATGCGCCTGTTATTTTGCAGGGTGTACCAGCAAAAAATCAAGATAATCGCCAAAAGCAACAGCGCAATGTAAATCACTTCCTGCAGCGTCCTCTTCCTTTTCATAAAATCCTTCCTCCTAAATCCGCAAATTCTGATTGTTTTATTTTATCACATTAGCTGTGCTTAGACAACGAAAAGTCCTGGGCTGAGCTGTCACACGAAGCCATCTGCAAGCGGCTGCATGTTAAAGAGCGCCATACAAGCCTCCTGCTCCCTATTTTGGAATAAGACCCACATCAAGGCAGGCTAGGCTAATGGAAGGCTCTTCAGGTAATGGTAAAAATCATCTGCGGCCTGGCTTTTGACCCGCCCTTTTTCTGAGACGATTTGAATCGAACGCCTTGGCAGCTTGCAGTCTGTACGGATCCGCACCAGTTTATTTTCCTTCAGAAGCGGTTTTGCCAGGCGTTCCGGCACAAAGCCGATTCCAAAACCATTTTGGATTAAGGGCAGCATCAGGCCAGAGGTGGCCACTTCCATATCCAGTTCGAAATCCAGGCTATGCCTGAAAAAGAAATCCTTATAGAAATCGTAGGTGCATGTGCCTTTTCCCAGGCCAACCCAAGAGTAGGCCATAAGCTCCCCAAGCCCCACAGGCGCGCCGCACAGGAAGCTGTATTTTTCCCCGCCCACCAGGATTTCCTGGAAATCCAACACTTTTTCGCAGCAAAGGTCTGGCAAGAGCGGAATCGGAGTTGTGGCTACGGCAAACTCCAGCTTTCCGCTGGACAGGTGTTTTAAGATTTCGGGGGTGGCATGATTGTGGATTTTGATTTTCATTTGAGGATACTCCTGCTTGAATTCCTGCATTGCATCCAATAGGAATAAATAAAGAGCCGTCTCTGTCGCGCCAATCTCAATGGTGCGGATGGCCTGGGAGCCATAACGGTTCAGCTCCTCCTGGGCGTTGAAAAAGTGCTGGCAAGCGACCTCTACATGGGAATACAGCATTTCCCCTTCCTCTGTCAAGAGAATCCCCCTGGGCTTGCGTATCATGAGCTGGCAGCCTAGCTGGGATTCCAAAAGCTTTATGACCCGCGTGATGTTGGGCTGGTTGCTGCCGAGCAGGGAGGCGGCTTTTGTCATGTTGCGGTATTTTGCCACATAGTAGAAGATTTTGTAGTATTCGAAGTTTATATCCATACGGAAGATATATCCTTTCTATA
>CAOKUK010000284.1 GCA_948472595.1 uncultured Eubacterium sp. | reverse complement strand
GCCCACATCTATGACGACGGCTCCCTCTTTCACATATTCCGCACCGATAAACTGCGGCTTCCCTATCGCCACAATCAGGATATCCGCCTGCCTGCAGACTTCCGGCAAGTTCTGGGTCTTGGAATGCGCAATGGTCACCGTGGCATTCTCCCGGAGCATCAAAAGCGACATGGGCTTCCCTACAATATTGCTCCTCCCAATGACCACGCAGCTTTTCCCGGAAATCTCAATGCCGGAACGCTTCAGCAGCTGGATAATGCCTGCAGGGGTGCAGGGCAGGAACCCTTTCTCCCCAATCACCATAGCCCCAACGCTCTGCGGGTGGAAGCCATCCACATCCTTCCTGGGGCTGATAGCCTGTATGACCTTGTCTTCGTCAATATGGGCAGGCAAGGGAAGCTGCACCAGGATTCCCTTCACTCTCTCTTCCCCGTTCAGCTTTGCAATCAATCCCAGCAGCTCCTCCTCTTGCGTCTCTTCCGGCAGCTCATATGCCAAAGATTCGATGCCAATGAACGCACAGGCATTTTTCTTATTCCGCACATAGACGCTGGACGCCGGGTCTGCCCCCACTTGAATCACCGCTAAGGCTCCTGACTTGCCCGCCGCTTTCTGCAATGCTACCTTTTCTTTCAACTCTTCCTTGATTTCTTGGGAAATCCGCTTCCCATCTATTCTCAATGCCATAGCCGCTATCCTTTCCCATTTATATTTACTGGCACAATACTCACCGCAAACCTCACTGTTTTTTTGCCTTCCTAGCTATCTGCCATCCCTTAAAACAGCCCTGTTATCATCCCTTCATCATCCACGTCAATGCCATAGGCCGCCGGCGTCTTGCCCAGCCCCGGCATGGTCATGATGGCTCCCGTGACCGCCACCACAAAGCCCGCCCCAGCGGAAGCGTATACCTCGCGCACATGGACTTGGAAGCCTGTGGGCCGCCCCAGCTTCGACTGGTCGTCAGACAGGGAATACTGCGTCTTAGCCATGCAGACAGGGAATCCGCCCATCCCCAGGGATTCTATGCGCTTCAGCTCCTTCTCTGCTGCCGGCGCATAAGTCACGCCATCTGCGCCGTAAATCTCCTTCGCCACTGTCTCTATCTTCTCTTCCAAAGACAAGCCGTCCGCATAAAGGGTATGGAACTGGCTCTCCTTTGTCTCCAAGGTATGGAGCACCTTCTCGGCCAAGGCAATGCCACCCTCGCCGCCCTTCTCCCATACTTGGGAAAGGGCAAACTCGCAGCCCCTCTCCCTACAGAACCGCTCCACAAAGTCTGTCTCCGCCTCCGTGTCTGTCAGGAAAGAATTCAAAGTCACCACTACCGGAACGCCGTACTTCTGCAGATTCTCAATATGCTTCTCCAAGTTCACAATCCCTTTCTCTAAAGCCGCAAGGTTCTCCTGAGAAAGCTCCGCCTTGGGCACGCCGCCATTGTATTTCAGGGCGCGCACCGTGGCCACCAGCACAACGGCGTCTGGCTGCAAACCTGCCATGCGACACTTGATGTCCATGAATTTTTCTGCGCCCAAATCTGCGCCGAAGCCTGCCTCCGTCACCACATAATCTGCCAGCTTCAATGCCATCCTGGTTGCGCGGACGCTATTGCAGCCATGGGCAATATTGGCAAAGGGGCCGCCATGGACAATGGCCGGGGTATGCTCTAGAGTCTGAATTAAGTTGGGCTTTAAGGCGTCCTTTAGGAGGGCTGTCATGGCTCCGGCAGCCTGCAAGTCCCCTGCCGTCACAGGCTTGCCCTCATAGGTGTAGGCAACGATAATCCTGGACAGGCGCCTTTTCAAGTCCGCCATATCGTCTGCCAGGCACAGCACGGCCATGATTTCAGAAGCCACTGTAATGACGAAATGGTCTTCCCTTACCACGCCGTCCATCTTGCTCCCAAGACCCACCACAATATTCCGAAGCACCCTGTCATTCATGTCCATGCAGCGCTTCCACACTACCTGGCGGGGGTCGATGCCCAATTGGTTCCCCTGTTGGATATGGTTGTCCAATAGGGCGGCCAGCAGGTTATTGGCAGAGGTGATGGCATGGAAATCTCCCGTAAAATGAAGATTCAAATCCTCCATGGGAACCACCTGGGCATAGCCGCCTCCTGCCGCTCCCCCCTTAATGCCAAAACAAGGCCCTAAGGATGGCTCCCGCAGAGCCAATACCGCCTTTTTGCCCATCTTGCCGAAGGCCTCCCCTAAGCCAATGCTGGTGGTAGTCTTCCCTTCCCCTGCCGGGGTGGGGTTAATGGCCGTCACAAGGATTAATTTCCCATCCTCATTGCCCTTTATCCGTTCCATCAGCCCATCGGAAAGCTTGGCCTTGTATTTTCCATACAGTTCCAAGTCATCCTCCTGGATTCCCAATTGCGCCGCCACATCCTTAATGTGGATCATTTCCGCTTCCTGTGCAATCTGAATATCTGTCTTCATCCTTGTCCTCCTCCTGCAATATACTGCTCAAACTCCTCCGGAGACATTAAAATCCTCCTGGGCTTGGTGCCCTCCTCCGGGCCGACTACCCCTGCCTCCTCCAATTGATCCATGATTCTTGCCGCGCGGTTAAAGCCAATTTTAAACATGCGCTGCAGCATGCCGATGGACCCCTTTTCCTTCTCCACCACAAACCTCCCCGCTTCCACGAAATAACTGTCCCTGTCGCTTTCGCTTCCTTGGCCGGCGCTTGGGGCAGAATCGATAGGCGCAGCGTTCACTTGCTCCTCAACCTCCTCATTGTACTCTGCCTCGCTCTGGTCCTTTAAAAAGCTTACCACAGCCTCTACCTCCTGGTCTGAGACAAACGGCCCCTGCACCCGCAAGGGCTTGGGATAGCCCTGGGGGTAAAACAGCATATCCCCGTTCCCCAGGAGCTTTTCTGCCCCATGCATATCCAGAATCGTCCTGGAATCCACGCTGGAGGATACGGAAAACGCAATCCTGGAAGGCATATTCGCCTTAATCAGCCCAGTAATCACGTCCACGGAAGGGCGCTGAGTGGCGATAATCAAATGGATTCCAGCCGCCCGGGCAAGCTGCGCCAAGCGGCAGATGGCATCCTCCACCTCTTTGGAGGCCACCATCATAAGATCCGCCAGCTCGTCCACCACCACCACAATCTGCGGCATTTTATGGAACTCTTCCCCTTCCGCCTGGCTCCCAGCTTCTGCTTTCTTATTGTACCCCTTTAAATCCCGCACCTGGCAGTCGGAAAATTTCCGGTAACGCTCCATCATTTCCGAAACTGCCCAGTGAAGGGCGCCGGCAGCTTTCTTGGGATCCGTCACAACCGGAATCAATAGGTGGGGAATCCCATTGTAGACGCTCAGCTCCACGACCTTCGGATCGATTAAGATAAGCTTCACATCCTCCGGGTTGGCCTTAAACAAGATGCTCATAATAATCGTATTGATGCATACAGACTTTCCGGACCCTGTAGCCCCCGCAATCAGAAGATGGGGCATTTTGGCTATATCCGCCACAATTGGCTGCCCCCCAATGTCCTTCCCCACCGTAAAGCAGATGCTGGAAGGGTAATTCTGGAAGCCTGCCGACTCCACAAGCTCGCGGAACCGCACCATCACCGTCTCTTTGTTGGGCACCTCAATGCCAATCGCCGCCTTCCCTGGGATGGGCGCCTCAATGCGGATATCCGCCGCAGCCAAATTCAGCTTAATGTCGTCCGACAAATTCACAATCTTGCTGACCTTCACCCCCACCTCCGGCTGCAGCTCATAACGGGTGACGGAAGGCCCGCAGCTCACGTCCGTAATGGTAACATTCACGCCAAAGTTCTTTAAAATCTGCTGCAGGTTCATGGCTGTCTCCTGCATGTGCTGGGGAGAGTCTCCCTTTTCCCTCTTCCCTTTTTTCAAAAGGGAAACGGACGGATATTTATAATCCGGGGGGGGGGGGGGGGGGGGGGGGGGGGGGGGGGGGGGGGGGGGGGGGGGGGG
>CAOKUK010000283.1 GCA_948472595.1 uncultured Eubacterium sp. | reverse complement strand
CCCGCAGCTCAAGCAGCTTGTCTCCATCCTGCTGGACAATGCCATCCGGCACAGTGCGCCTGAAGGGGAAGTCCTCCTAACATTAGAAAGCAGGCGGAGCCATGCCCTGCTCTGTGTCATCAATGAGGGGAAACCCATTCCCGATGCGCAGAAAACACAGATTTTTGAACGGTTTTATCGGATGGACACTGCCAGAAACAGCGAAGATAAGCATTATGGCCTGGGGCTTTCCATTGCAAAGGCAATTGTGGATGCGCATAAAGGCGCCATTGACGTGCGCTGCCAGGATGGGAAGGTCACATTTGCCGTGCAGATTCCATTGTCCTAGGCGCTGTTTTTACATTAATTGTTTTGCCATCGCCTCCCAAAAAGCGCAAAGCCATAGGCATAAAACGAAACACAATGCCGCCATTCCGTCAATAACCCTATCCGCTTTGCGCTTTATGTATTTCCCCACTATGCAGTGTGCACGCTTCTATCCTGTATGTGAGCAATTAAGAATCTGTGAACCCTTGAAACCTCCTCCAATATGAGGTTTTCGCTTTCCACTATTTCAGCCTTTAAGGAGCGTTCTGTATGCCCTATCTGCCTTTCTAACTCTTCCTTCATCTGAGCCTGCCCATTCCTAAGAACCTGAACATCGTCTTTCAGATTCTGGACATCGTCTTTCAGAACCTGGACATCATCTTTCAAATCCTGGACATCATCTTTCAGAACCTGGACATCGCCTTTCAAAACCTGGACATCGCCTTTCAGATCCTGGACATCATCTTTCAGAACCTGGACATCATCTTTCAGAACCTGGACATCATCTTTCAGAACCTGGACATCGCCTTTCAGATCCTGGACATCGCCTTTCAAATCCTGGACATCGCTTATAATAGGCTCTAATTTCTGATCCATCATCTCTGAGATTGCAAGCAGCAACTCATTATTTCCCATCGCCATTACCTCCTTTTCCATAACTCTACCACATCTAAGGCATAAAATCCTATGAGGCTTTGCACGTTCTAATGACAGATTGCACTTATATCTATAGATACGGTACTGGCCATTTGGCCATTACAGTATAGCATAAAGAATACGCAAAGTCCATGAGAATGTCCATGCATAAATGTGTATGTTCCGCTTCGGGTTTCATTGAAGAAATCTCATCCCAGATACTGCAAAAGAAATAGATTTTCTTGAATTGCATTTTTACTATACAACATTTTCCTTTCCTTTTCAAGCTTTTTTCTTCAATAAAAGTTCAATCTTTCTTTTGTACACTATCCCCTGACAGCTGTCTTCCCTGGCACCCGATGCCTGGGAAAAGGAAAGGAGGTGATTTACATGAAATACCGGCAAGAATGGAAGCATGAAATCAGCTATGGGGATATGCTGGCTCTCCGCCAGAGGCTTGCGGCTATCGCCAAACGAGATTCACACACAGATGGCAACTCCTATGAGGTGCGGAGCCTCTACTTTGACAATCAAGCCGACAAGGCGCTGCGGGAAAAGATTGAGGGGGCAAATATCCGCGAGAAATTCCGAATCCGCTTTTACAACTGGGATACCTCCTTCATCCGCCTGGAAAAAAAGAGCAAAGCCAACGGGCTCTGCCATAAGGAAAGCGCTTTGCTTGAAAAAATGCAGGCGCAGGCTATTGTCGATGGGGATTATGGCTGGATGCCCCAAAGCGGCGCACCTCTAATTGCAGAACTGTATTCCAAAATAGCGGCGCAGGGGCTGCGCCCTAAAACGATTGTGGATTATACCCGGGAGCCCTTTGTCTTCTCCCCTGGCAATGTGCGGGTTACCCTGGACTACCATATACGGACGGGGCTGCGCAGCACGGACTTCTTAAACCCCTCCTGCGTCACTGTCCCCGCTATGGGATCCCCCATCATCTTGGAGGTGAAATGGGATGAATGCCTGCCTGACATTATCCGAGACGCCGTGCAGCTAAAAGGCTGCCGGATGGGCGCATTTTCCAAATATGCCGCCTGCAGGGCTTATGGCTGACGCTGGCTCCCTGCATCCATTCCAGCAGCTTGAACCTCAAACCACCATAACAAAAGGAGCAATGACTATGACTTTTAACGATATCTTTAAATCCAGTTTCCTGGAAAATGTTGCGAGCGTAAGCATCCTGGATATGGCCCTTGCGCTGGTATTGGCTTTTGGCCTTGGCCTGTTTATATTCCTGGTCTATAAAAAAACCTACCAGGGCGTGATGTATTCCTCCAGCTTTGGCACGACCCTGGTCGCCCTGACGATGATTACGACAGTCGTCATCTTGGCAGTGACTTCCAATGTGGTTCTTTCCCTCGGTATGGTAGGCGCACTTTCGATTGTCCGCTTCCGCACCGCCATCAAAGAGCCTCTTGACATAGCCTTCCTGTTCTGGTCCATTGCCGTAGGCATTGTGCTGGCAGCAGGCCTGATATTGCTGGCAGTCATTGGAAGCGTGGCCATCGGACTAATACTCCTTGTATTCGTCAACAAAAAATCCTACTGCAACCCTTATATCCTGGTCTTGTCCTGCGATGGCTCCGAAAGCGAGCGGGACGCAACAGAATTTCTAGGGCAGCAGGTATCAAAATGCGTCATTAAAAGCAAGACCGTACAGAAGGACATGGTGGAATTGAATCTGGAAATTCGCATGAAGGATGGCAGCACAGACTTTATCAATACCCTGGCTGCCATGGACGGCATCCGAAGCGCCGTCCTAGTCAGCTACAATGGAGAATACCTGGGCTAAGGAGGGGATACCATGTCAACACACAGACACTTCGACAAAATCTGCTGCATTGCCCTCGCAGCCACGCTCTTGCTCACTGTTTTGTTTGTAAACGCAGGAAAGCTAGGCGTAAAAACCGCTTCCGCCGCCATGGGGTATGAAAGCCGCCTCTTTTGCGCCTCCTCGGTACATACCATTGACATCGTCATGGAGGATTGGGACAGCTTCCTTGACACCTGCGCCAACGAGGAATATTCTGCCTGCACCCTAGTCATTGACGGCGAAGCCTTCAAAAATGTGGGAATCCGGGCAAAGGGGAACACCTCCCTGACCCAAGTCAGCGCCTATGGCAATGACCGATACAGCTTTAAGGTAGAATTTGACTGCTACGACAGCGCCAACTCTTATTATGGCCTGGATAAGCTCTGCCTGAATAACATTATCCAAGACAACACTTATATGAAGGATTTCCTCACGTACCAAATGATGGCACAAATGGAAGTCCCTTCTCCCCTTTGCAGCTTCGCCAATATCACGGTGAATGGCGAAGCCTGGGGGCTATACCTGGCGTTAGAAGGCGTGGAGGAATCATTCCTCCAGCGTAACTATGGGAAAAACTATGGGAACCTCTACAAGCCAGACAGCATGAATATGGGCGGCGGCCGGGGCAATGGCAAGGACTTTAAAATGGACGACTGGAAACAGGACTTTGCAAAGGAAAAAATGCAAGACCAAAAAGCCAACGCTTCCCGGCCTGGCTCCCCTCCCCAAGGGTTTCAGGGAAAAATGCCAGGCGGCCAGGGGCAGGGCGGAATGCGCATGGGAAGCGACGACGTATTGCTGAAATATATTGACGATGCCCATAGCAGCTATCAGAATATTTTTGACAATGCAAAAACAAAAATCTCTGACAGCGACAAAGATCGCCTGATTGCATCCCTGAAAAAGCTAAGCTCTGGCGAGAGCCTTGCCGACACTGTGGATATAGAATGTGTCATCCGTTATTTCGTCGCGCACAATTTTGTCCTGAATTTTGACAGCTATACCGGCTCCATGATCCACAATTACTATCTGTATGAAGCCAATGGAAAGCTTTCCATGATTCCCTGGGATTACAACCTTGCCTTTGGCGGCTTCGAGCATTCCAGCAATGCAGAAAGCCTTGTCAATTACCCAATTGATTCCCCCATATCCGGCGGCGATGCCAAAGACCGCCCCATGATTGCATGGATTTTTGAAAATGAAGAATATAC
>CAOKUK010000282.1 GCA_948472595.1 uncultured Eubacterium sp. | reverse complement strand
ATGCATCCGCGGCATCAAGGGCGAGCCGGTGTCCATCGGCAAGCTGGAGCGTTTTGCCGCAGACTGGGCGAGGGAGAAGAACATCAAGCCGCAGCCAGCTACAGAGAAAAAGCCCCACAAGGTGGCGGTCATCGGCTCCGGCCCTGCCGGCCTGACCTGCGCTGGGGATTTGGCAAAAATGGGCTATGAGGTGACGATTTTCGAGGCTCTCCATGAGCCGGGCGGCGTGCTGATTTACGGCATCCCGGAATTCCGTCTGCCCAAGAGCGAGGTCGTGGCCAAGGAGATTGAGAACGTGAAGTCCTTGGGCGTGAAGATTGAGACGAATGTGGTAATCGGCAAAGCCGGAACCATTGACGAGCTGATGGAAGAGGAAGGCTTTGAGGCCGTATTCATTGGATCTGGCGCAGGACTCCCCAAATTCATGGGAATCCCGGGCGAGCAGGCCAACGGCGTGTTCTCCGCCAATGAGTTTTTGACCAGGAATAACTTGATGAAGGCCTTCAAGGAAGAGTATGACACACCAATCATGCGGGGCAAGAAGGTGGCTGTGGTAGGCGGCGGCAACGTGGCCATGGATGCGGCCAGGACAGCGCTGCGCCTGGGCGCAGAGGTACATATCGTGTACCGCAGGAGCGAATCTGAGCTTCCTGCCCGTGTGGAAGAGGTGCACCATGCCAAGGAAGAGGGCATCATTTTCGACCTTTTGACCAACCCGAAGGAAATCTTAGTGGACGAGAACGGCTGGGTAAAGGGCATGACCTGCATCCGCATGGAACTGGGCGAGCCGGACGATTCCGGCAGGAGGAGGCCGGTAGAGGTGCCAGGCTCTGAGTTTGACTTAGAGTTGGATACGGTCATCATGTCCTTAGGGACTTCACCGAACCCCTTGATTTCCTCCACCACCAATGGCCTTGATGTGAACCGTTGGCAGTGCATCGTGGCCAAAGAGGAGAACGGCGCTACCAGCAAGCCCGGCGTGTTCGCAGGCGGGGACGCTGTGACAGGCGCAGCCACCGTTATCCTGGCTATGGGAGCAGGAAAGGCTGCTGCAAAAGGGATAGACGAATACCTTTCCGGGAAATAAAGGATTTCCCGGCATTGCCTTGATGGATAGAGACAGGGACAGGCGCCACTGGAGGGAGTGGCGTCTGTTTTTGGGTTTGTTGGGATAGAGCTGTTTTTTGCCGCATTCTAATATTGACAAAATTCAGCAATGTGATATACTTTTAGTTAAGTCAGAGTGGCGGGAAGAGAGCCATTCAAATAGCCAATCATATCCAGGGCTGTGATGCACAATTATCCATAGAGGTGAAGTTGTCCTGGATGTGGTTTTTTTGTTTCTATCGGAAGGGGAAAGTATGGAATTGTTATAGGGATAGGGAAAGGAAGCGCCATGCGTTATCCTCATGTAGAAATGCGGAATAAGGAGTATATAAATGGATAAAATTTTGATTATCGACGACAGCGCCGTGCAGGCAAAGCATTTAGAGAGTATTTTAGAAGATACTTACGATATCACGATTGCCCATACGGCCACTGAGGGGCTTATGTATGCCACTTCGGGGGAATATGCCCTTTTTCTTCTGGATGTGATTATGCCGGATATGGACGGCTTTGTCTTGTTGGAAAAGCTCCAGGAGGAGCTGGCCACAGAGCATGTCCCCGTCATCATGATTACCAGCCTTGCGGACATACATAGCGAAGAGCATGGTCTTCTTTTGGGCGCAGTGGATTATATCGTCAAGCCGTTCAACCCTGTGAGCGTCAAGGCGAGGGTGAATACCCAGGTGAAGCAGCACAAGTACTGGCTTCAGATTGAGCGGCAGGTCATGAAGGATGAGCTGACGAAAGTGGCGAACCGAAGGAATTATAACCGTTACAGCATCACCAAATGGCAGGAGGCCATTCGATTAAAGATAGCCTTCTCGATTTGCATGTTTGACATTGACAAATTTAAAGTATACAACGATACTTATGGCCACCCGGCAGGAGATCGGGTCCTTATGGCAGTGGCTCAAGAGGTGGATTCCCACCTGCAGCGGAGTACGGATTTTTTCGCCCGCTATGGCGGAGAGGAATTCGTGGCCATCGTCTTGGGCGGCGAGTCGGAAAAGGTGTATGAGCATTTTAAGCGGATTCGCCAGGCCGTGGAGGACTTGCATATGGAGCACAGCGGCTCCGTCTCCCCATGGGTCACGGTAAGCATGGGCGGGATTACGGTATACCCCAAGATGGGGGAGCGGTATGAGGATTACCTTAAGATGGCAGACAGCATGCTGTATGACGCCAAGCGCCTTGGGCGGAGCCAGGTCATTTGGGTCAATGAAAAAGGAAAGCAATGGAGAGAACAGGGGTAGGCATATGACAGGCAGCGAGACCATATTGATTATCGAAGACGATGTCGACTTGCTGGATGGATTAAGCTTCTCCCTGGCGGCAGAGGGCTATCAGGTACAGGCTGCTGCTACTGCCAGGGAAGGCCTTAAGCTGTTCCGCATCCAAAAATATAGTTGTATCCTCCTCGACTGCGGCCTCCCTGACGGCAACGGATTCGACTTATGCGCACAGATGAAAAAGGAACGCGATACCCCCATCCTGATGCTGACTGCCCGGGACACAGAAATGGACGAGATTAAGGCGCTGGAAATCGGCGTGGATGATTTTATGCGCAAGCCCTTTTCCCTCGCCGTCTTAAAAGCAAGGCTCAAAAAGCTGGCTAGGACAGGCGTCCCACAGATGCGCTTGACTTCCGGCGATATTGCCATCGACAAAAACCAATGTAGAGTATACAAGCAAGGCCATGAAATCAAATGCAGCAAAATTGAATACCAGCTGCTGCTGTATTTTATGGAAAATCCTGGCATTGTCCTCTCCAAAGAGCAAATCCTGCGCACGGTCTGGGACAGCCAGAGCAATTATGTGGATGAGAACACCGTCCCCGTCAATATCCGCAGGCTGCGCGCAAAGCTGGAAGACGATTCCAAGAACCCCAGGCATCTCATAAATGTCTACGGCCTTGGTTACATCTGGAAAGAATCATAGCCCAACGCCAGTAATATTTGGAAGGAGCCATAGCCTAATGACAGGAATCTATATCGCCCTCCTATGCGCCGCCACCCTGTTTGCGGCAATCGGATGGCACCGGAAAAAGAAGCTATACCAGACCGCCGACCAGATGCTGGAGCAGGTGTTGAAGCGCGAGCCAATCGAACAGCCAGAGTTCCGGGAGGGGCAGCTCTCCGCTCTTGCCAGCAAAATAATCCGCATCCAGGAAGCGCTGTCCTATGAAGTAGGCCAGGCCGAGCAAGAGAAGGAACAGGTAAAAAGCCTGATTTCCAATATGTCCCACCAGTTAAAGACCCCATTGAGTAGCGTGATGATGTACCGGGAACTGCTGGAAGCCCCCCTGGATCCAACGCAAAGAGCCAGCTTTTTGGCCAAAATGAAGCTTCAGCTGGACAAAATAGATTGGATTCTGCAGTCCCTCTTTCAAATGGTCAGGCTGGAACAGGGCGCCATCCAATTTGAGGCCGGGAGCGCATCCCTAAAAGAAACCCTGGCTGCCGCCATAAGCTCTGTGTACGCCAAAGCCGAAAAAAAAAGAAATCAACATCGCCACAGAGCCGTTCACAGACTGCCGCCTATGGCATAACCCCAAATGGACGGCGGAAGTATTTGTCAATCTCCTGGAAAATGCCATTAAATATTCAGCAGTTGGAAGCAAGATTGAAATCAGCGTCCATCCGCTGGAGCTGTTTACCGAAATCCGCTTCCAAGATTACGGCATCGGCATCCGCCAGGAAGAGCTCACCTATATCTTCCATCGCTTCTACCGAAGCAAAGACGTGGAAAGCTTGGAAGGCACCGGAATCGGCCTCTACCTCTCAAGGTTGATTCTGGACAAAGAAAAAGCTTATATGACAGCAGCCTCAGAGTATGGGAAAGGCTGCTGTATTTCCGTATTCTTGCAGAATTG
>CAOKUK010000281.1 GCA_948472595.1 uncultured Eubacterium sp. | reverse complement strand
ATCACTTTGGGGGGATCGGCTTGTGCCGGACGCTTTTGGGTGTGGGCTTGGGGCCTCGGCCTCGGGTGCACCGCCCCTGATTTGTCTGCCGTGGCCCATTGCCCACTCCTAACCGCTGATCTCGACAACCTTTACCAGGCTGCCTTAGGCAAGGTTAAAATTAATGCTTTGGCATGGCTGCTTTCGTTCAATCTTCTGTAAATTCAAACAGTTCCTCCACGCTCACTTGGAATACTTTTGCAATATCCATTGCCAACTTTAAGGATGGATTATAGCGTCCATTTTCCAAATGCACGATTGTTTCGCGCCTTACTTTCACTAACTCTGCAAGTTCGGTCTGCTTCAGCCCCGCTTTTTCTCTATATTCCTTTACCCTTGTTTTGAGAGCCATATCAAATCCCCTTGCTGTCCATCACGCAAAATATAATAAAACGCAGAACCGTTACCATTAATACCATACCTACAAGCGCATATCCTGCCATTCTGCCATCTATAAATGCAACGGCACATGCAAAAGCTATTCCAACAGAAGCAGCTATCATAATTTTCAAGCTGACCGCATCCGTCCTCCATAAATTCCGAATCGCCAATTCATCTTTTTCTTCTTTGCTGTATTTGCGGATACGATCCGCCTGTATTGCAAAAAACAGAATCGTAAAGCCACAGACTGCATACTGAATTGTCATGTAATATTCATGCCAGTCCCGTCTTGCCCACATCCAATAATAGCAGACAAGGAGTACTGCATAGATAATTTTTGTTCCCACTTTTTCCTTTAAAGTCACTTTCGATTTCATAATCCCATTCCTCCATGTGATATATTTTTAACTTTTATGTTATAAATATATCACTTCACCAGCAAACTGTCAACACCTAAGTGAATCATTTATAACTCCCCCAATCCCATACAAAGCTTTTCCTCTACCAGGACAACACTTTTCGGCTTCGAAATCCTCCGCAATAGAATTTCCCCTCTTGCATTTCCCCTCCCCCCATGGCATAATAGAGCCAGGAATAACTTTCAACACAACACACAGAAAGGAGGCCCCGCAAATGGATGTTGCCGCTTTATCGACGGCTCTCAGCATGGCCAACGTAAGCAATGACATTGGCGTGCTAATGCTGAGCAAGCAATTGGATTCCATGGAAGACATGGGCGCTTCCATGGCAAAGCTCATGGAACAGTCCGTCACCCCCCATCTGGGTGGGAATATTGATATCTCCGTATAAGGAAAAGCCGCCTGGGCAGGAATGGAATTGCCTTCCAATCCTAGTGACCCAAGCGGCCTCTTTTTTCTAATGATTAATTGCCCTGCCAGGAGGATAGCGCGGCAGCCGGCATTCCTCCCAGCTTTCACGCCATCTCCATCCAGATATACAACCCCATAAACGCAAAGGAAACCAAAACCCCTATCACGAGCGGCACCGTCACCATGCGCTCCCTGGCGCCTCCCCGGAACATGTGCTTTACATGCTCCCATCTCCCATTCGTCCTGCAGATGGCGTAATAAACCCCGAACGCCCCGCAGGTGGCCCCGACTGCAATGACGGCCCAGACCACAATCCCCATCAAGAAGACCAAAAGCTCACTGCCTTCCATCACAGAGGCGTACCCGCCTGCCTGCACCTGGGGGAGCTGGGATGCCTGCTCCATGCCTGACGTCTGGTACAGCAGGGACAGCAAAAAGCTCATCACCACACTGGTCACATTCAGCGTGAAATGCGCCAGCATGGAGCTTAAGATGCTCCCGGTGGCCTCCACCAGGAAGGCTAAGTAAACACCCAAGGCGAAGGCATACACGAACTGGTTCAGGTTCATGTGCATGCACCCGAAGAGGAAGGCGCTGAGCAGAATCGCCGGCAGCATCCTGCTCCTGCGGTAGGTATGGAACAGGATGCCGCGGAACATGAACTCTTCCACGCAGGCCGGCAAGACCGCTATGAACAGCACGCTCAGCGGAAAGCTCTGCCCCTGCATCAAATCCATCACCGCCGCCGTCCCGGAATTGGTAAAAAGCATAGAGATGGCATTCAGCACGATAATCAGGGGATACATCAAATAGGTGCAAATCACCACCAGCACAGCCGTGCCCAAGTCAATCCTCCGATAAGGGATGAACTCGCGTATGGCAATCCCCCTGCGCCTGCAATAGAAAAAGCCTGGCAAAAAAATCAGGGACTGGGACAGCAGGATATTGAAATAGACCGGCAGCTTGCCCAGCAGGGGGATCCAGGAGGCCAATAGGCCAAACCCCAGGCTGAAGCCGATATAAATGGCAACCGTCAGCAGAAACAGGCGGTTGGCGCTTTTATTATTGGACATCTCACCCTCCTATTTTTTGCGGATGCTGTTTTCCGTAATCTCAATCTTCCGTTCCTTATATAAATGGCCTACCGCACGCTTAAAGGCGTTCTTGCTCATCTTCGCCTCCTGCATGATGGTCTCAGGAGAAGCCTTGTCATTAAAAGGAAGCGCGCCGCCGTATTCCTCCAAAAGCTCCAGCACTTGAAGGGCGTCCTGATCCATTTGCTTGTAAGCCTTTTGGCGAAGGGTCAGATCCAGCTTGCCGTCTGGCTTCACGCCAGTGACTCTGGCTTCCACTTGGCTCCCAATCTGCAGGAAGCTGTGATCCTCATGGTGGGGAATCAGGGCGGAAAAACAGTCGTCCACCGCCACGAAGGCGCCGAAGTTCTCGCTCAGCTCATAAACCCGCCCTTTTACCATGTCGCCTGCCTGGTAGGGGGAATCTGTACGCAAAAGCTCGTGGAGCTCGCGCATGCTGGCGCAGAGGCGCCTGCTCTTGTCAATATAGAGCCTTACCAGCACCTCATCCCCTTCCTTCAGCTTGCCTGCCTGCTCCTTGTAGGGCAGGAACAAATCCTTCTCCAGGCCCCAGTCCAGGAAAGCGCCGATTTTTTGGATGGACACCACAGTAAGCGCCCGAACCTCCCCCATCTTCAATTTCGGCTCCCGGACAGTGGAGATAATCCGATCCTTGGAATCCTTATAAAGGAACACCTCAAGCTCATCCCCCAAATCTGCGCCTGGCGGAACCTGCTTGCCCGGAAGCAGCACCCTTACCTCCTCCCGCCCTGGCTCTGCCAGATATACGCCAAACTCTACTTTCTTTACGATAGACAATGTCTGCTTTTCGCCTAGCTGAATCATCTGTATCCCTCCAATTCTATAATGGCATAAGGCGCCCCATCCTCATTTGCCAGATTCACTGTTGTCCTTGTGCCTTCCACAGAAACCATCGGATAAATCGTATCCCCATAGACAGCCGCCTTCCGATACTCCGCGCGCATCTTCCCAACCTCAAACCCCAAGGGGAGGTATTCCTGCGCCATGCTGACGTACTTCCCATTGTTCACATGCTGGTTGGTGTCAATGTGATGCTTATTCACCGGGAATGGGGCTTGAGGCTCCATCCCCTCCGGCAATGCCAGCTTCCTGGATGCAGGCTCCATGGCAAAACGGGGCGACAGCCGGTAAGCCTCCTCCATTTCCGGCAGTATCCGCATAGGCCGGCCTTTGCGCAAATCCAGCAGCGCCCATATGGAATCTGCACAGGCCAGCACCTCCCCTCCCTGGCTCTCCATGGTGAAATTGCGGCTGCCCAAAAAGCCCTTAAACCCATGAGGCCAAGTGGATACCACCACCCGCTCCCCATAGGAGGGGTAACGGCTCACCGCAACCTGCCAGGAAGACAGCACCCATGCCGCCTTCTTCTCGGCCAGAAAGCCCACGCCCACGCCAAGGTCTTCGGAATGGAAAAAGCTGCAGTCTTGGAAATAATCCAAAATAGAGCCCAGCGTGACCTTCCCCTGGCTATTCACTTCACTGTAACGGATTCTGCTCTCAAAACGATACATGATACACTCCTGCATTTCCCATATGATAGAAAAAAGTCCACCACAAATGTGATGGACTGTAGCTGGCCCACAAGGATTCGAACCTTGAAATGACGGAGTCAGAGTCCGTTGCCT
>CAOKUK010000280.1 GCA_948472595.1 uncultured Eubacterium sp. | reverse complement strand
CAGCGATTGCGAGGTATCGGGCAATTGATTACCTGCGGCAATATCAGAGGAAATTAGAGACAGTCAATATTGAAGATGCGGTAATCGCCCAGGAGGATGCGCAGCTAGCCGGAATGATTGAAAAGGAGATATCGGAAGAAGTGGAAAAAATGCTGGGATGCTTGAAGCCTTCCGACCAGGAGCTGTTTTTGAAGCTGTATGTGGAGGAAAAGACCATGGATCAGGTCAGCCGGGAGACGGGCCTAAAGAAAGAGATTATTTACAATCGCCTGTCCCGGGGAAAGCAGAAAATCCGCAGCCAGTTCCGCATGGAGCGGCATTTCCCCGTCTGAATTCTGCATTTGGATTTCCTATTTGGGCGGCGCAGGACTTTTACGGCAGTTGCCAGAATGCATTCTTTAGCATAGGCAGGCATAGGTGCATAGAACGGAGGTAGGCATGGAAAAGAATATTTATGGATTACTAAATGAAGTGGAAACAGATTTTACGGAATATGAAGAATTTGAATTATCCTCCCAGGAATTGGAACAGCATAAACAGCAGATTATGATGGAGGTAAAAGGCATGGCAGACAGGATGGAGAAGAACGGCAATTTTGGCAATAAAAATGGCAGGAGAAAGAGAAAGGTGTGGATGAAAGCGGCTGGCGTGGCAGCGGCATGCGTGATTGCCGTCGGCGGCGCAGCGGCAGCGAACCCCGTGCTGGCAAAAGAGATTTTCAGCGATGTATTTGGGAAGTTAATCCAAAATGCCCAAGGCGAGAAATATGAGAAGGAAGACACGGAAATGTTCACCAAGATTGGGGAAAATGCGGTTGCAGTCCAGTCAGAGGTGGAAAGCCGCCAGGCCGAGGAGGCATCCCAGGACGAGGAATATAGGACGACTGTGGAAAATAACGGCGTCACCCTCTCCGTGTCGGATGTGTACTGCGATGGCTATGTCCTGTATTACACAGCAACCCTAAAGACTGAGGACGAGAGGCTGAGCCAGGCAGACGGCATTGTGATAGACGCAAAAGATGGGAAGTGTTCCACAATCGCCCTGGATGGGATTGAAACGGAAGGCTACAGTACGCGGGCATTTGACAAAGCAGAGGACGGCACATTTGTCGTGGTTCAGCAGCTTGACTTGATGAACCCATCAGACCTGGAGAAACAGAGCGGGGTTTTTGAGCTGGAAGGAAAAGACGCGATTGATGTGGAATGGAATTTATGGAACCTTATTGGCTACTACTGGGATAAGTGGGACGATCAGGGCGAATACCAGTCGACTGGAAGAGTGGATGGGGAATGGAGCTTAAGATTTCCTGTAACAATTGACCGGAGCGGCAATGAAAAATTTGATATTCAGAAAGAAGAGAATGGCATAGTTGTAAAAAGCGGGACGAAGACGAAGGCCGGGCTGGTTGTGGAAGTGGAGCTGCCGGATTTCCGCCAGGAGCCATTCAACGATCCCTATAACGATCCGGATATTGCAATCTGTGACGCCCAGGGCAGCCCGCTCCAATGGATGGGGCAGAAGTGTGACCTTCGGGAAGACGGCACTTCCACCATGCAGATTATGGTGCTGTATGATGGGCAGAAGGATCTTTCCCTTCAAGTGACAAAGAAGGATAAGAATATGACAAGCCTGGCGGATATAGGGTTCCAGGTGCCGTAAGAAAGCCTTATGAAGAGAGGAAGGCAGAGAAAAGCCAGCCCGGCAGGCATTGCTGGGAGCGCGGCATGAGGCGGATGAAGATAGCCGGCAGGCGCTGCTGGGAGCGGCATGAGGCGGATGAAGATACTAGGCATAAAAAGACTGTCAGGCAGCGAAAGCGGCTGCCTGACAGTCTTGTGCATTAATGATAATCCCTTCCTGCAAGGTCTTTGTGTAAAACGATAAGGGATTGCAGGGGTTTAGAGTTCTTCGTCTCCACCGTCAATGACGCCGTCGCTGGTGGTTATCAAATCCTCATTTTCAAAGGTAATAATTTCCAATTCCGGAGCTTCATATTCTCTCATATGCGTTTCCTTCTCTTTCCTTTCTTGTTGGCTTGTTTCTATTCTTTTCCATAGCTTTTTCTGTCCCTTACAAGGCTTCCGCCACGACGACCTCCAGAACCGCTGCGTTATCGCTATCCTTGTCCTGGCCGGCAATGCCAGTGATGCGGACTTTATCGCCCTCCTTGAAATCGGGTTTTAAGTATTTCAGGGGCAGAAGGGGGGAATCCTCCTCTGCGTCATGGGCCAGGCAGAGTGTCGTCCCATCCATTTTGAGGACGCCTTCCAATTGGTAGATTTGCCCTGTGTATTCTGCAGTGCGCTCTAAGATTCCTGTGGCGGTGTCATGGAATTCTTCTTCCGTCACCACATGGATGTCGTCTTTCAAGACTTCCAGCAATTCTTCATCGCTGGCTCCAGCTTCTAAGATGGGTTCTTCTTGTGGTTTGGAATCACTTTGGGCGTTATCTGCTTTGGGGCTGCCGTTGGCCTTATCCTGCGTTTTGGAATCACCTTGGGCCTTATCCTGCGCCTTGGAATCCTCTTGGCTCTCATCCGCTTTGGAATCGCCTTGGGCCTTATCCTGCGTTTTGGAAGAGCCCTCCGTTAAATTTTGTGCGCCCTGGCCGCTGCAGGCAGCCAGGGAAACACTTAGGAGTGTGCAGAGCAAGAGTTTGGGGATACGCCAAGCTTGCGGCGCAGTCCCGTCCGGTTGCCTGCAGTTATTGTGATTGCAATTGTTTTTCATAAAATTCATAGGATTACCTTGCGAAGTCATTGTAGCTTCCGCTCATGATGTCGCCATAGTAAGTCTGGGTCTTGCCGGCTTTGTCTGTGATAGTGATAAAGCCTCGGGCGTAGAGCTTCCTGGTGACATTTGTGCCGACCTTCAGGCTGAAACGGTAGCCTGTTCCAGTTTCTGTGGTAGAATTTTTCTTTACATCGCTGGAAGCGCTGTTGACAATCAGGTCTGTTTCCGGGTTCCCGGCGTAGCCTTCTGCCGTGATGTATAAGATGCCCATTTCCACTACGGTTGCGTCCGGGTCAACTACTTCGATTAAATTCTCAAAGGTGACTTTGTTGACTCCGTCAATGACGCCGGCAGTTACGTTTGTGCTGGCGGCAGCTGCTTTCTTTCCACAGTTGTTCTGGCATACGCCATCTACAAAGTTGTGGCCATTGACTGGGTCGATGGCGATTTCATCAAATTTTACGGAGCCGCAGGCGCACTCATATTTGCCAACGCCAGGGGTGGTGCAGGTAGTCTCTACCAGGGTGTTTACAAGCTTGTATTCATGATTTGTAGGATCAATCTCAAGCTTGCCCATGCCGGACAGTGACTTGTTGCATACGGAGCATTTTGTCCCGGCTGCTGTCCCTGTCTTGGTGCAGGTAGCTGGAACTTCTGCAACTTCTACCGGCTTATGGCCTTTGGCAGGAATCAGGTTGCTGAGGTCTTTGATGTCGGTATGGCCGCAGCGCTTGCAGGTTTCTTTCGCCTTTGCGCCCTCTTCGCAGGTGGCCTCAATTACGGTTGATTCTATAATATGGCCCAGGGGCTCTCCAACGGACTGCAGCTCGCCGTCTGCCTTTTTGCATACCGTGCAGATGCGCCCTGCCTTTGCAGGCTCTGTACAAGTGGCCTCGATGTAGCCTTCCTGGTAATTGTGCTGATTGGTGGCAGGGATTGCCTCCGTATAGGAATGTCCCTCGGTATCTGCCGTGCATCCTGCGTTGGTGCAGGTAAATGTCTTCACGCCTTCCTCGCCGCAGGTTGCGGGGGTCGTCACGATGCCGTTGTTGTATTTGTGGCCTGTCTTGGAGATGACTTCTGTCTTTTCGCCTTCCTCACATTTGGTGCAGTGGAAAGTCTTGGAACCATCTGTCAAGCAAGTGGCCGGCACAATGACAGGGTGTTCTTCATCCCAGGTATGGGAAGCTTTGATTACGCCGTATTGCTCTTTCTCGCAAAGCTTGCACTTTAATTTCCCAGCTCCGTCTGTGGTACAGGTTGG
>CAOKUK010000279.1 GCA_948472595.1 uncultured Eubacterium sp. | reverse complement strand
ATCAGGACTGCCACAATCGTCCCCAGAGGCTCATAGATTTCTGCATAGCCAAAAAAGAACATGGCAATCATAAGCACTGCGATTGCCAGCAGAATCTTAATCATAGGGTCGCCAAAGGTTTCCTTGAATTCTTCCCAGAAAGTAGTCGGCTCCGAATCAGGGATCTCGTTGGAGCCATACTTCAATCGGGAATCCTCTACCTCTTTGTCTGTCAGTCCATTAAATTTCATGTTGTTCCTCCTTCTTCCCTAAACGAATCCTGCCAGGGATTTCAATTGATGCACATCCTGTTTGATGTACCTGTTATCTCTTTTCACTTTAGATATAGCGGTTTGCAAGCTCCCCAATTCCCGGGTCGCTGGTCCCCTGCCCAATCGCATTGAACTTCCACTCTCCATTATGCCTGTAAACTTCCCCGAAAATCATAGCCGTCATCCCGGAGTAATCGTCCGTCAAGCTATAATGGCACATCTCATTGTTGTTCCTGCCATCCACCAGACGGATAAAAGCGTTCTGGATCATCCCAAAATGCTGCTTCCTCTGGACTGCCTGGTAAATATTCACCACGATCACAATCCTGTCATACTCGCTGGGCACCTGAGCCAAATCCACATAAATCTGCTCGTCGTCCCCTTCCCCTGCGCCTGTCAGGTTGTCTCCCATATGCTGCACTGTCCCGGACTTATGCCGCAGGTTCCCAAAATAGACAATGTCCTCCTTGCCCCTGAGCTTTCCGCCGCTCAGCAAAAAGGCGGAAGCGTCACAGTCAATGTCCTGCGGCTTTGCAGAGAAGAACCCTTTCTTCTTCTGCTGCACCTCATCCCATCCCAAGCCAATCATCACCTTGGAAAGCCCCGCATTGTCCTTCGACAGGCTGACCTTCTGCCCTTTCTGTAAACTAACTGACATAAAAATATAACCTCCTTCCTGTCCTGCTCTCTGTCCCTATTTCCTTCCGGCTTTCCACTTAAGCCCCCAGTGGAAGGCCTGGTCTAAATCCCGATGGCCCGGGAAAAATCGGATAATCTTCTCCACGCTGAACGTCTCGTCATTGACATTTTCCAGCAGCGCAAGGCCGCACATGCCGTCAGTCGAATTATATTCGTCCATCTTGACAATCAAATCCTCCGCACCCGGATACCGGATGGTCACAACGGCATCCGCCTGCTGCCAGTTGGCAATGCCTTCATAAATAAAAGTATAGACCAAAATCCTCTTGATATTCCGAATCTGGTTCCCATTAATCCGAAGGTTCTCGCCTGCCGCCGCTGCCCCGGTCCTGTCATCCCCATCCAAGGCGATATAAGGCGGCCGGTTCAGCGCGCCGAAGCCATTCCCCAATGCCTGCACCGCCCCTTTCTGGCCGTCCTTCAATTCAAACAGGCAGCCCAAATCCAAATCAATCCCCTGGCTGCCGCCGAACAGCCCTCCCAAAAGCCCTTTCTTCGCAGGCCTTGCATTCCAGTTCAAGTTGACCAAAATCTCGCCTAACCCGCCGGATCCCCCTTTTTTCAGGCTGACCTTCTGCCCTTTCTGCAAACTAATCGCCATATTAATTCTCCTTTACCTTCTCACCCGCCAAGGAAACTTCCAGAAAAATTTCCCTTGCATTGTTCTTATCCAACAGGAAAGCTTCCCATACCTTCCTTCTATCCGGCAGGAAAGCTTCCCTCGCACTGCTTCTATCCCACTTCTACGCCATAATTTGCGCAGAGCGCCGCAAGGCCGCCTTGGTAGCCGCATCCAATGGCATTGAACTTCCATTCACTCCCATTCTTGTACAGTTCCCCGAACACGACCGCCGTCTCTATGGAGAAATCCTCCCCCAAATCATACCGCAGCAATTCCTCCCCCGTCTCCTCATTATAGATACGGATAAAGGCATTGTTCACCTGCCCGAAATTCTGCCTGCGCTGCTCCGCCTCATAAATCGTCACCGTAAAGGCAATCTTTGAGACATTCGCCGGCACCATAGACAGGTTCACCTTAATCTGCTCATCATCCCCGTCTCCGGCTCCTGTCAAATTATCCCCCATATGCTCTACGGCTCCGGATGGGTGCTTCAAATTCCCATAAAACACGAAATCATCCTGAGAAGAAACCTTCCCGGCATCCGTCTGCAAGAATGCTGCCGCATCCAAATCAAAATCCCCGCCGGTATCAAACTGGTTCACATCCCAGCCCAACCCCACTATGACTTTGGATAAGCCCGGGTTCCCTTTCGTAAGGCTCACTTTTTGCCCTTTTTGCAAATTCACTGGCATTTCCCATACCTCCTAACTATTTTCTAGCAACCCATTTCTATGCCACTTCAATCCCATAATGCCCACAAAGCGCAGCCAATCCCCCTTGGAATCCGCTCCCAATGGCATTGAACTTCCATTCCCCATTGTGGCGGTACAATTCCCCTACCACAATCGCTGTCTCTATGGAGAAATCCTCCCCCAAATCATAATGGATCAATTCCCGCCCCGTGGTCTCATCCACAATCCGGATATAAGCATTAGACACCTGCCCGAAATTCTGCCGCCTTACATCGGAGTCGTAAATCGTAACCGTAAATGCAACTTTCTCCACATTGGAAGGAATCTTCGTCAAATCCACAAAAATCTGCTCATCATCCCCTTCGCCTTCCCCAGTCAGGTTATCCCCCATATGCTTCACAGACTCGCTGCTATGCTCCAAATTGCTGTAGAAAATAAATTCCTTCTCCGTGGGGCACTTCCCATTCGCCCCCAGCATAAACGCTGCGGCATCCAAGTCAAAGTCTGCGCCGGAATCGAATGCGTTCACATCCCATCCCAAACCTACCATAATGCTCTTCAATCCAGGGTTCCCCTTTGTCAAATCAACCTTTTGCCCTTTCGATAAATTAATTGGCATAATCCTACCTCCTTATTCTAATATTTCTTATTTGGCATATGATACATCCTGTTGAACTCCGTCTTGATGTTCTCAAGCCTTGCCTGATCCTCAATCCTCTGCTTCCTTGCATTTTCCTGGATCTGCTTCGTCTCATCAATCCCATTTACAATAGTCCGCCAGGTTGTTTCCAAAGTCTCAATCTTGATAGAGCTGCCAGACGCCAGGCGCGCCGTCATCTTAGACTGCTCCGCCGTATTCCTCGCATTCTTAATCAGCATCTCATTGGTCTTTTCATCCAATGCCGACATGGCCTCCGCCTGGATTCGCTGCCGTTTCAGCATGATGGCCTGAGCCAGCGCCTGCTTAAAGACAGGGAGCGTTACGATAAAGGCCGAATTAATCTTCCGCACCAAGTTCATATTGCTGAACTCCATGGTCTTAATCATGGGGATGGACTGCATAGCCACATTTTCCGCAGTCCGAAGGTCTTGGGTGCGCTGCTCCAACATCATCAGGGCCTGTTGGAGGCTCTGAATCTCAAACTGGATGGAATTGTCCCCGGTAGCTTCCATATCCGCCTGCCTCTGGGCAATGTAATCCTCTATCTCCTGGCAGCCCTGCTCCCCTGCCAGGATGTATTTCACCAATTCATGGTAATAATTCACATTTGCGTCAAACATCTGGTTCAGCTTGCGGTTGGACTGCTTAATCTCGGATTCATACTGCTTGAGCTGGACGTAAATCTTATCCACCTCTTCCCCCATGGTATGGTATTTAGCCAAAATCTTGTCCAGCTGCTTGCGCAGGTTCCCAAACAGCTTCCCAAACAGCCCTGGGTTCTCCTTGATTTCCTCAATGTCAAACTTATCCATAATCTTGGCCAATGTATTCAGCATGGCGCTGGAATCATCCAGCTGGGACATGTTCATGCTGTTCAAGACCACATCGGAAGCCTTGGAGATTTCCTCTGCCGCCTCTGCCCCAAAGGAAACAATCGTCTCCAGGTTATACACCTCAATGGTGCTGGCAAGAGCGTCCACTTCGGCTGAGCCTGTCAGGGCGTCGCCCATCTGCTGCCTGTCAGCGACAATGTCATACTGCTCCACCACTTCAATCTCATTCTTGGCAGACGGGACAACCGCCTGCTGC
>CAOKUK010000278.1 GCA_948472595.1 uncultured Eubacterium sp. | reverse complement strand
CTCCTCTCTGTTTTGGCGAAATCCCTTCCGCTGCTAAAATACGCCTGCAAATTTATGCCCCTCTGATTCCCCTCTTCCCTCCCTTGGCATTTTCCCTAAGGCTCAGTCTTTTGGGCGGGTTGGCTACTTGGAAAACTTTTCCTTATAGCGTTCAATGCATTCTTCAATGACGGCAATGGCCCCCATGGCGCCGTCAAAATCGCCTACGGCAATCTTCTTTCCCTCCAGGTCTTTGTACACGGAAAAGAAATGGTGTATCTCGTCAAAGATGTGCTTGGGCAGTTCCGAAATATCCGTGTACATCTCATAGGTTGGGTCTGCCCAAGGGATGGCGATAATCTTCTCATCCTTGGCTTCTCCATCCATCATCTTCATGACGCCGATGGGATAACACCTTGTCAGAGTCAAAGGCTCCAATGGCTCAGAACACATCACCAGCACATCCAGCGGGTCGCCGTCGTCTCCCAGCGTCTTGGGGATAAAGCCATAGTTCATGGGGTAATGGGTAGACGTGTACAAAATCCTGTCCAGAATAATCAACCCTGTTTCTTTGTCCAGCTCATATTTCTTCTTGCTTCCCTTTGATATTTCCACCACTGCAATGAAATCCGTTGGGAAAATCCTGTCTTCCCGTATATCGTGCCATATGCTTCCCATATGCATACCTTCCTTCCCTAAAAAGGAAAGCCTGCCGGCCCTTTTCATCCGCTTAGGCCTTTTGGGGCTTCCCTTCCTTTCTGTAATCAAAGCTTATCGGCCTCTATAAAATTTCCGGCGCCCCGTTCGCTTTCATTTCCCTTATGTTTTTGCGGATTGGGAGCACAAAAGTCGGGGATACGGACAGCTCGTCAATTCCCATGTTCAAGAATGTCTGCGTCAGGGTCGGGTCTGCGCCCAGCTCCCCGCAGATGCCCACCCAGCAGCCGTGCTTATGGCCGTTCTCAATCGTCATTTGAATCATGCGAAGCACGGCGGGGTGGTGGGAATCGTAAATATTGTCCAGCCTGCTGTTTTGCCTGTCAATTGCCAATGTGTACTGGGTCAGGTCATTTGTCCCGATACTGAAAAAGTCCACTTCCTGCGCCAAAAGGTCGCTGATCATAACGGCTGCGGGGGTCTCAATCATAATCCCCTGCTCCACCTGGCCATAGGGAATTTCCTGGACGTCCAGCTCTTTTTTCACTAATTCTGCGATTTCCTTAATCTTTCTCACTTCGTTCACGGAAATAATCATAGGGTACATGATGGCGATATTCCCAAAGGCGCTGGCGCGGAACAGGGCGCGCAGCTGCGCTTTGAAGATATCCACCCGATCCAGGCAGATGCGGATGGCGCGGTAGCCCATGGCAGGGTTGTCCTCATGGCCCAGATTGAAATAATCCGCCTGCTTGTCGGCTCCGATGTCTAAGGTGCGCACAATGACTTTCTTGCCGGCCATGTTCTCCGCTACCTTCTGTAAACCTGGAACTGGCTTTCCTCGCTTGGGTAATCGTCAGCCTCCAGATACAGGAACTCGCTGCGGAACAGCCCAATCCCGGCGGCATCGTTGGCAAGCGCGCTGGTCACGTCCTTGACCCCACCGATATTAGCGTACAATTTAATCTTCTTGCCATCTAAAGTAATATCCTCTTTCCCTTTCAGCTGCTGCAAGAGCTGGCGGTTCTTTTCATCCTCCGCCTTGCGCTCCTTCATCTCACCAAGGATTTCCTCTTCCGGCTCAATGTAGAATGTTCCGGAATAGCCGTCCACCACGGCCAGCTTCCCATCCCATTCTTCCTTGATGTCCACCTCAATGAGCGCCGGGATGTTCATCGTCCTTGCCAGGATAGCCGTGTGGGAATTGGATGAGCCTAAGCGCATCACAAAGGCAAGCAGTTTTTCCTTATCCATCTGAACCGTCTCGCTGGGCGCCAAATCCTCCGCCACCACAATCACAGGCTCTTCTCCCAAGTCGCCCGTGTTCTCCACGCCGGTGAGGATGTTCACAATCCGCTCGGAAATATCCTTGACATCTGCAGCCCTCGCCTTAAAATACTCATCGTCCATCTCCGAAAACATCTTGGAGAAATTGTCCCCCGTGGTCGCGACGGCAAACTCCGCATTGACCTGCTGGGTCTCGATTATATTCCGTATAGAATCCACATAATCCCCGTCCTGCACCATAATGGCGTGGACTTCAAAGACTGCCGCATTGGTCTCCCCGACCTCCTTCACGGCTTCCTGATATAACGCATTTAACTGCTCAACGGCCGTCTCCGTTGCCTTTTCATAGCGTTTCAGCTCTGCCTCCACATCCTCTACCCGGACGCGCTTCACCTGCTGCTCGCCTTTTTTGTAAAAAAGTACCCTGCCAATAGCAATTCCCTTAAAAATTGACTTTCCAGTCGCCTTTTCCATCCGTCCTCTCCCTTCTTGCGGCCAACATGGGAAATACCTCCGCTTGCATTGTCCATGCTTCCTAAATATTCTCTTTTACAAACGCCTCTAAGGCCGCTGCCTCTTCCTCTTCCTTCTCTCCTTCCACAAGCAGGGCAACCTCTTCGTTTGCCTTAATGGAAAGGGACATCACATTGAAGATGCGTTTTGCGTCCCCCGTTTTCTCGCCTTTTTGGATGGTGACCTTGCTGGTGCATTTTGCCGCTTCCTTCACTAACATCCCTGCCGGCCTCGCATGCAGGCCCATCTCATCATTGACTTTAAATGTAATCTTTACCATATCCATTCTCCTCCTTCTATATTCGTGTTCTTTCTTTTATAGCTGTAAGAAATGCTCCAATGCAAAGGCAATCCCTGCCTCGTCATTCGTCTTTGTCACAAAATCCGCTTTTTCCTTCAAGGTTGGAATCGCATTTCCCATGGCCACGCCTATCCCTGCCGCCTCTATCAGCGGGATGTCAAGCTCATGGTCCCCAAAGGCGATAACCTGGCTGGATGAAATCCCAAGCTCCCGGCAAATAGTGTTGAGGGCTTTCCCTTTGCTCACGCCCTTTGGGAAAATCTCAAGGAATACGTCGGCAGAGCGCGCCATGTCAATTTCCGGCCATGCCCAGCTCTCCAGTTCCCGTTGGAATTCATCTATTTTCCCAGGGGCGTCAGCTACCAAAAGCTTATTAGGCTTCTGCCCCGACTGATCCCATTGATCTGCCAGCTTCTGTGCGTTCACAAGCTCCGGCCGATAAGACACATAGCCAATTTCCTTGCGGATGAATTCATCCATGCCTGTCACGAACCATTCCTTGTCTTTGAAAATCCAAAGAGGAAGGTTATTTTTTTCGGCTATCCTTTCGGAGATGCCCCTCAGGACGCTGTTGGGCATGTATTCCGCCCCGATGCAGTCCCCCCCTTTCAAAATATAGGTTCCGGCATTGCACACTTTAATACAGTCTATCCCTAATCGTTTCTCAATGACCTCCACCCCGGAAGGCATCCGCCCCGACACCAGGGCGATTTGAATCCCTTTCTCCTCTGCCCGCTTCAGGCTTTGCTTTACCTGGGGGAGCAGCTTTTTCTCATGGTTTAGAAGAGTGCCGTCTATATCAACTGCGATTAACTTACATTCCATTTCATGGCTCCTTCTTGCACATAGCGGCGCGCTCATAATTAGCAAACTGTATTGCCGGTTTTGCCAATCTTCCAAAAGAAGGAGGTTCGTAGCAAGGGGACTACGTCGACTGACAACAACACAGCCGCAGATTGCTAATTATGAACGCGCCGCCAAATCCAGATGTGTGTGAATTTATGAATCCCTCCCGCCAGCTACATGGAAGAAGAGAGGCCCTTAAAGGACATAAGTTGGAGTAATATAACCTTGTCTTGCCAGGCCTTTTCAGTGAGGGCTTTTTCTTTTTACAAGCCTGGCTTCTGCCTGTCCTCTAAGGGCCTCTCCTCTCCCTGCTGCAGGCGTTTTTCTGCATGCTGCAGTTATTTTTCTATCGCGTCTAACATCTTCTCTACATTCCTCCGGCCGTTTTTCAGGCCGAGGTTCAATACTACGGCGCCAGCTGCCCCAATCAGGATTGCGGCAATGCCTGGAATGCCGAGAGCCCAATTTTTATC
>CAOKUK010000277.1 GCA_948472595.1 uncultured Eubacterium sp. | reverse complement strand
TGGCTGAACTGAACGCCAGCTCCAAAAGCAGGCACAAAGCAATCACGCCGGCCGGCATCCCCGCATTCGGCTCATAGCCGTAAGGCGCACTGTCTGCCATGCCCTTAAGCGCCTCCAATACTGTGCCCCTTGCATAGAACAGCCCTGCTGCGCCGCCAAGGGGGATGCCTGCCGCCGACAGCAGCACAAAGGGAAGCACCACTGCATTCTGCGCTTTCCGGGCAGGGACGCCCAACGTGCGCATGACGGCGTATGACTCTTTATTCCTGCCGATATAAAGGTACACTGCAAGCAAGAGCGCAAGGGCGGCGCCAGCCACATACAGCGCCATCGTAAAAAACGCCGTCCGCGCGCCTGTCTCAAAGCTATCCTTTATCTTCATCCACCCCCCGTCTGAAAAACGCATATTGATGCCCATTTCCGTGACAAGGGGCTCCGAGGCCTCCAAAAATGCCTCGATGTCTTGGGAACCCTCAATCAGCACGCTGTATTCCCCAATCTTTGTCTCATAATCGGCGGGAACCTCAATAGGAAGAAGGGAACGGGGCACAAAAATCGTATTGATTGTATAACCCCAATCGCTTTCTGTCGCGCGTGCGTCAAAAGTGTCCATAAACTTGTATGCGCCCACAATCTCAAGCTCCGCAGCGCCTGCAAATGTATATTTCTCCCTGCTGGAGCCACTCTGCGCCCCAATGATGGAATTCTGCCGCAACAGCTCATCCCCCAGCTGCAGGCTGACGGTATCGCCGATGGAGAGGCCATATTTCTTCAGGAAGCGTTCGCTCACCACGCACCCCTCCCCATCCCCTGTGGTCAGGGGACGCCCTTTTGATATTACCATATTCCGCTCATTAAAACGGGGGATTGCCCGAGTATCCGAAGTATACACAATATCATAAACCATCAGGTTCTGCTGGCATTTTTCAATGCATTCCCGATAAAAGGCAAAATCCTCTGTCTCAAGGTAATCATCGGAAAGGCTGTCTAATATGCGAAAATACTTGTCGCTGCGCACCTCGGCGCGGTTTCCTCCCCCATCTAAGCTGCCCATCTGAAGCTGCATCCCGTTCAGGGCATTGTATTCCCCTACCACAAGGCAGCGGCTGCCCACCTTCAGCCTCTCCCAGTAAGCGCGGGGAAAGGGGTTTTTCCAATAGATATAATCTTCCAGGGCGTCCGTCAATATCTTCAGCGTCTGGCCTTGCTCATACTTCACATCGCCGGCAAGCACCTTGACGCCGTCCATTTTGATATAGATTGAATCCGCGCTGCTTTCTATGTCTTCATAGCCCTGATACGTGCCCTCTAATACAAATCCATCCATATCATACTGATTATCCGTATCAATCAGCCGCTTATAATTCCCTACCAACCCGGCTGTCATATACCTCTTATCTGTCAATGTGGCGCCCGGCAGCGATGAAAACCTCTCCAGCTGCTCCTGGCTTGGCCAAGGCTTATCCTTCGTCTCATAAGTCACTCCCACGCCCGTATTCTCCCCAACCATATCTGTCACTATCACATCCGGCACCGTATTGTCCAAAGCAGCGACCCCATGGTAAAAGCCTTCCGCATTCCCGATTTCCCGCATGGTAACTGTATAATCCATGGCGCGGGAAAACAGGGCGAAAGACGCTGCCGCTACCAGCAGAAATGTCAGCATGCTCTTCAACGGAGCGCGCAAAAGCTGCTTGCATGCAATTATTTTCCTCATAGCTCCTCCTTCTAAGCGCAATGGGTATCCCTTCCTTTACGACAGCGTGATTTTCCCTAATGGCGGCCGGACAGATACGTACGGGCGCTTTCCGTATTTCTCATAATATCCACAAAAGATTCCCCCTTGGCGCCATAACCGGCTTCCGACGCCGGCTTCATCCCATCCGCCGTTCCAAGCGACCCAAGGTTCGGATGGACAGTAAATGCATAAGACAAGTAAAACAAGAGGAATAGCGCCAAAAACCAGGATATCGAGAATAGCTTCTCATTTTTATTCTCGTCCGCAAAATCCATGGACACGATTTGGAAGCGCTCCAGCGTCTCTGCGCCGCAGCCGCCCGCCACCAACATGGCCGCCCCGTAAAATTCCTTTTCCTTCCTTCTGTCGCCCGCATTCTTAAGAACAGACACAATCGTCGTCAGATATTTCGCCTTGTCCAAATCCTGCATGCTGTCCGTCACATCCAAATCACATTGAACCTCCAAAAGATACGGCAAATCCTTTTTCAGCAGATACACAGCCGGGTTCCACCAGAAGATGCAGCTAACGACCTGCACCATGCTTTTTACCAGCAAATCCCGGTTCCTGAAATGGGTATATTCATGCAGCAAGATATAATGCAATTCCGAAGGGCTGTAACTGCCTTCCGGCAGCAGAATCGACTTTTTCAAAATCCCAATCCCCATCGGAACCCGGACATGCCTGCTGCGCCTAAGCGCAATTTCCATTTGCTTCCCGCCCTCGTTTAAAATCCTCCGCAGCGCCCTCTGGCAGGGCTCCCCTTCGCAGGTCCTGTACCCCAAGCACTCCCGCATGGACTTCACATAATGGCAGGAAAACCGCAGCAGCAGCGCCGCCGACACGCCAATCCAAAGACCCAAAAGCACCGACAGCAGCAACGGCTGCGACTTTTCTATGTAACCGCTTTTCCCAACCCCCTGCAAAACCCCCTCGGAAAGAAATACCCTGGCAAACGAAAATTCATAGGGAACCACCATCCGCACTATAGAAAGCGCATACAGGAACAACAGCCTCCTAGTTCCAATCCTCCTGACGAAAGAAGGCTTTTTCCGGCAAAAATGAATCGCCATCACCACCATGCCGCTCCAAAAGAGCGACATAACGAAAGAAAAAAATGATATCCGCATATCAGTCTCCATTGCAACCATTCTTATTTTTTAGCCCTTCAATAATTTCCTCCAGCTGCTGAATCAGCTCCTCTTCCTCAGATTCATCCGCCTCATCCACCATCGCCACAGCGATGCCCGCAAGGGAGCTCACCCCCATCCCCTTCGACATGACAAGCCTCGCCGCATACTGCTCTTTCGTAACAGCCGGCAAGAACTGCCTCGCATACTGCGTCCCGCACTGTACGGTGCCGCATACCTGAAGCATCCCTTTCTTCAGCAGGGAACGCAGCATCCTGTGCAGGTATTTCCCATTCCAGGAATAACCGGTAGCAATCTCCAAAATCTCAACGCTCGTCAGCGGCGCCTTCCTCTCCCAGAATATTTCCATCAATTCTTCCTCACTGCCTGTCAAATGCTCCTCCTTGTAATTATCCATTGCGGTTACTTTCACACTCCTTTCATTTTCTGGTAACTTATAATATTACTGCTATAGTAAAGTATACACCATACGCCATTTTATGTCAAGAATAAACAGCGTCATTCATACCGCCGATACCGCTCCATTACCTGCTCCGCGCTTTGGATTCCCCCGGCCGCTCCTAGCCGCTCAATGCATATGGACGCCCCGGCATTGGCAAACTTCCCACATTCCGGCAGCCCCATGCCCTGCCTCAGGGCATAAAGAAAGCATGCGGTAAAGGTATCTCCTGCGCCCGTGGTATCTATGCACCTGGCCTCAGGGCATGGGGGGATTTCATAGCGTTCCTTCCCAGTTTTGATAAAGCATCCCCTAGCCCCATCCTTGAGGATGACATGCCCTATGCCGCATGACAGGAAGGCGTCCGCAATCGCATCCCTATCGCTCTTGCCTGTGAGCAGGCGCGCCTCCTCATAATTCGGGAAGATATAGTCCAAGAAAGACAGGCTTTCCCTCATGTCTTCTAACGTTTCCTTGTTTTTGCATTTCGTCATGTCTGCGCAGAGGACGAGGCCTTTTGCTTTCGCCATTTGGAACAGCTTTGCCAAAGCGCCGTTGTCAAAATACGGCGATACGAAAATGCTGGCAAAGCAGAGGTATTCCCCTCCTGACAAGGCCTCTTTTGGAATATCCTCCAAGGAAAGCTTGCGCAGGCTGCCATTCGGGGAAGTGATAAAATGGCGCTCCCCGACCTCATCTACCAGGACGATGTTTATGCCGGTATCCAAGGATTCGTCAACTTTCAGGA
>CAOKUK010000276.1 GCA_948472595.1 uncultured Eubacterium sp. | reverse complement strand
GTCCTCTGCAGCCGCTTTTTGGGAAAGCATGCCAGAGGGCTTATTGATGGCCAAAATATCCGCATCCTCATAGACAATGTCCAACGACACATAAGGATACTCTGCCAGCTGCGGCGAGGAAAACTTACCAAATGTCTCATCTGAAAAAAACAGCTTCACCTCATCCCCCAGCGCCAATTTTTCGGAACCATCTGCCTTTTTGCCATTTAACGTGATGTTCTTTTTCCGCAGCATCTTATAAAGAAAGCTGGCCGGCGCCTGAGCCAGCAATTTCTTTAAATATTTGTCAAAGCGCTGCCCTGCTTCGTTTGCCCTAATTTGGAAACTTTGCATGATTGCCTCTTCCCCCTTTCTTCCGCCCATCGGCCCCATGCCTTGCGCGGTTTTTAGAAGGTTTCTTAGCGGCAGCCTTTGGAAAATCCTTCCCTTTGCTTCCCGCCATCCTTCTCTCCTCCTTCCTGGCAGCCCCTTTTAAGGGCTCTTTGGCGTTTCTTCCCGCCCGCTCCTTGGAGGATTTTTCGCCCGCCCCTTTTTGAAAGTCCACTTTCCTTGGGGGAATCAGGCATTCCCGGCCAAATCCAATCAAATCCCTGCGCCCGGCTTTTTGCAAGGCCTCTTTTACCAAATCATAGTTTTTCGGATCCTTATACTGTATCAGCGCCCGCTGCATGGCCTTCTCATGGGGGTTATGCGCCACATACACCGTTTTCATGGTGCGGGGATCCAATCCTGTGTAATACATGCAGGTGGAAATCGTGGAGGGCGTAGGATAGAAATCCTGCACTTGCTGGGGCATATAGCCCAAGTCCCGCAGGAATTCCGCCAACTCCACCGCCTCCTGCAGCGTAGAGCCGGGATGGGATGACATCAGGTACGGAACCAGGTACTGCTTCTTCCCCAAGCGCTCGTTCATCGCCTTGTACTCCCGGGCAAACTTATGGTATACCTCCGCCTTTGGCTTGCCCATGTATTTCAGCACCTCATCGGAAATGTGCTCCGGCGCCACCTTCAGCTGCCCGCTGACATGGAACTCGCACAGTTCCCGCAAAAAAGAACGATCCGAATCTGCCAACAGATAGTCAAAACGGATGCCGGAGCGGATAAACACCTTCTTCACGCCCGGCAAGCTCCGCAATTTGCGAAGCAAGGACAGATAATCCTTATGGCTCGCCTTCAGATTCTGGCAGGGCTCCGGGAACAGGCATTGCTTCTTTGCGCATGCCCCTGCCTGAAGCTGCCTGTCGCAGGCGGGGCGGCGGAAATTCGCCGTAGGGCCGCCTACGTCATGGATATACCCCTTAAACTCTGAATCCTGCGCCAACAGCTTTGCTTCTTTGAGGATGGACTCCTGGCTCCGCACCTGGACAATCCGCCCCTGGTGGAAGGTCAGCGCACAAAAGCTGCAGCCGCCAAAACAGCCCCGATTGCTGGCAATGCTGAATTTCACCTCGGAGATGGCCGGGACGCCCCCCAAAGCCCGGTAAGAAGGATGGCAATCGCGCAGATAGGGCAAATCATACACATCGTCCATCTCCTGCTGGGACAGGGGCTTGGATGGCGGGTTCTGCACCACATAGACCTGGTTGGGATATTCCTCCGCTAAGCGCTTCCCATGGAATGGGTCCGCATTGCAGTATTGGGTATAGAAGCTCTGGGCATAGGCCTTTTTGTCTGCTCTGACCGTCTCATACCCCGGCAGGAACAAGGCGTCGTAAATGTCCTCTTTTTTCCGGGATTTATAGACCGTCCCTTCCACAAAAGTGATGTCCTCCACGGCAAGGCCGCTGTCTAAGGCCTCTGCCAGCGCAATCATGCTGCGCTCCCCCATGCCGTACATCAGGTTGTCCGCCCCGCTGTCTAAGAGAATGGAACGCTTCACTTTGCCGCTCCAGTAATCATAATGGGCAAGCCTGCGCAGGCTTGCCTCCACACCGCCAATTAAGATTGGCGTCTTCTTATAAGTCTGGCGAATCAGGTTCCCATACACAATGGTGGCATAGTCCGGCCGCTTGCCCATTGCGCCGCCCGGCGTAAAGGAATCCCTGTCCCGCCTGCGTTTTGAGACGCTGTAATGGTTCACCATAGAGTCCATATTGCCGCCGCTGACAAGGAAGGCTAACCTGGGCTCCCCATAAATGGCGATGCTTTCCTTCCGCTTCCAGTCCGGCTGGGAAATTATGCCGACAGAATATCCATAAGCCTCCAGCAGGCGGCTGATGATGGCGTGGCCAAAGGAAGGGTGATCCACATAGGCATCCCCAATCACATATACGAAATCAAACTGCCGAATCCCCCTGCGCTCCATATCCTCCCTGCAGATTGGCAAAAAATCCTGTCCCATAAAGCCTCCCATCCTACCGCCTGATTGGTTCTGCTTCTCTTCCCAAAACCTCATAATAATCCAAAATATAATAATCTGCCAGCTTCTTTTTCTCTGCCTGCTGCGTCAGGGAGAATTCATCTTCCACGGCGCAGACCCGCATCCCGGCATTCTTCCCTGCCAAAATGCCCATAGGCACGTCCTCAAACACCAGGCAGCGCTCCGGCTGCGCCTTTAAGCGGCTGGCAGCCTCTAAGTAGACATCCGGCGCCGGCTTTCCCCGGCTCACCTCGCAGGCTGTCACGATTTCCTGGATGTAATCTTGGAAATGCAAAGACCCTGCCACAGCCTCCACCAAATCCCGGGAATTGCTGGTGGCTATCCCCACCGTAATCCCCTGCTTCCTGCAGTATTTCAGGAATTCCTCCGCACCTGGCTTAAATGCCACTTCGTATGTATATTTCTCTATGGCCATCCGGTTCCAGATTGCCTTCAGCTCCTCCACGCTTTCCGAAAGCTGGAATAAACCCTTCGTGTAGACGGCTGTTTCCGTGAAGCTCATGCCTTCGATATCCCTTTGGTAAGTCTCAGGAAGGGCAAGCCCCCGCTTCTCCAAAAATTCCACGTCAATATCATGCCATAGCCACATGGAATCCACCAGCGTCCCATCTAAATCGAAAATAACGGACTGTATATTCTCTAAAATCGGTACATCACATTTTGCGCACATATGCCCCTCACCAATCACAATGTTTTTCATAGACTTCAAAAAAGCTGTCTGTCTTCACCTCTGGCTTCACTTCCACCTTTACCCCTTCCCAGACATTTTCATAGAACTCGGAAGGGAGGCTGCTTACATAAGCGCCGTAGACATCGTCAAAGGCTTCCTTCCTGCGCCTTTCCAAGATGGCCGCTTTATTGGCGTCCGTCTTCTCCTGGTTAAAATGGTTGGTGCATTTGATAAAATAGTATCCCTTATCCGTCTCAATCTTGCCGCTGACCTGCTCATTTTCCATGGCAAAAGCTTCCTCCTCCACCTCTGGCGGCACTTCCCCCCTCCCAAAGGTGATTTCCGTCTCGGGAGCCTCATTATAGGCGCTGGCTACAGACAGAAAATCTGCCCCTTCCTTCAGGCTCTGTTCCACCTGGCTTGCCTTGTCCTCCTCGGACACAAAAATCTGCTGCGCCTCTATAATCCGCGCCTCATCATCGCTGACCTCGCCGTCCACCCCCTCCGTCAGATGGGTATACAGCTTGTTGGCAAGCCCGTACCTACGGTAAAGCGTCTCAATATCCCCTTCCTTCACCTGCATATACTCCTTCTCCGCATCATTCAGGGAGCCATAGTATTCCTTGGCCGCCTCCGTCACCTTCCCCTTTTCCTCCTCGGTCAGAGAAATCCCCCTCTCCTCTGCCAAATAGTCCATCGTCATGACCTGCGCCAGCCTGGCAACCGTCAGGCCCTTCACATAGCTTTCCAAATCATTCCCCTCCATTGCGCAGTCCCACAAATCAATCCCATACATGGTGGCGTACATATTCTGGTAATTCGTCAGCACCACCTTGGCCTCTGGCAGCGTGCAGGCCTCGTCCTTAATCTTGAATACCTGGCTCACCCCGAATCCGGAATTCACAATCTCCTGAGCCTTGCTTAAAGAGCAGGCCCCCAGGCACACGCAAGCCAAAAGTCACCAAATTGCCATGTTGTGTCTCTTCTTTCTTTTCATCCGTAATTTACCTGCTAACTTGCGTTCTTTCTATTTAT
>CAOKUK010000275.1 GCA_948472595.1 uncultured Eubacterium sp. | reverse complement strand
GTCTCTATCTCCTCTTCCGGCGGAAAATACTCTGGCTGGATTACAAAAGAGTACGATACAACAAGAAGCATAATCAATGCCAGATACCATGACACAATCAATGCAATGTTCTTCTTCCCCCCATAATCACCCGATACCAGCTGGAACCTTTCTATTGTTTCCAACTGGCAATCCGAAGAAACCAGCGCCGCCGTTCCATAAAATGTCTTCCTGCCTCGTCTTTTATCTGCATTTTTCAAGGTAGAGACAATTGCCGAAAGATATCTGGCTTTTTCACTATTTTCCATACCGTCCGTCACATCCAAATCGCATTTTATTTCCAGCGTCTGGGAAAGCCCCTTTTCCAGAAGACGCATTAGGGGGTTCCACCAGAATATGCAACGGAAAATATGCACCAGCATTTTCGTGAATAAATCATGGTTCTGGAAATGCATATATTCATGGCGCAGGATGTAGTACAAATCCTCATCGCTGTAATCTCCAACTGGCAGTATAATGGATTTTTTTATAAGGCCAATCCCCATAGGAATATTCACATCATCACTGCGCCGAATCGCAATCGCCATCTGTTTTTTGCCTTCACTTGCTACCCTGCCAAAAATCCTCTTGCACTGCCTGCCCTCCCACACGCCATATGCAGAGATTCCATTCCTGACTTTGGCATACTGAAAGAAAAACCTTGCAATCAGCGCTGCCGCCACAGCTATCCATATCGCAAGCAGGACATGCAGCGGCGCTATCTGCCCCGCATCCCTTCTATCCAGATAAAGAATCTCCCAAAACTTGGCCAAGGCTCCATTTACAGCCACCCATCTGCTAAATGAAAAATCATAAGGAACAGCAATCCGCAGAATGGTGAGCAAATACAGGAACAACAAGCTGGCAATGCCAAACTGGCGGATAAAAAAATGCTTTTTTCGGCACAAATAGACAAATATTGCCATCACACTGCTCCACCCCACCGACATTAGCAAAGAAAATAATGTAACCTCCATCTTCATCTCTCCCTTGCCTCCTTATTTTTTAACTATTGTTTCTAATCATTTACCATCTTTTATTTTTGTTTTCTAAAAATATTTTTTATTAACTGTTATATTGGAATTATACCTTGTTATTGGCATGATGTCAACTGTATATTTAGAGTTTTGCTTCACGAAAATCACACCCACTTCCGGGGAGTTTCATTATAATCAATTTCTCGTACATCCCGCTGACTTTTGAAATCGCTGATTCAATGGCGTTCGCACAGCCAAAATGCTGAGGTTTCTGTACATTAGCCGCTTCTTCCAGCCTTTCTGGCCAGATAATGGAGCCGCCTACCAACACTACCTGGCTGTCTGCATTTAATACCTTCATGGCGTCAATATTTTTTAAAAAGTTATATTTTAAAAACGGATTGCAATCCCAAAGAATTTGCCCCAAAATCTTGCAGAATCTCCCATAAAGTTGTATACTTGTACTGTCACTATTACTGTGCAGAATGAAAGGAGAATGTTACTATGTCTGATGTTACTACATGCCTGGAAAAGCAGCCCTTGTCAGATGAGCTTCTGAACAAGATGGACGCCTATTGGAGGGCTGCCAATTACCTTTCCGCAGGCCAGCTTTATTTATTGGACAACCCACTGCTGAAAGAGCCCCTGACCATGGACCATGTGAAGAAGAAAATCGTGGGCCATTGGGGGACAGTCCCAGGGCAGAACTTTATCTATGTCCACTGCAACCGTGTCATCAAGCGCTACGACCTTGACATGATTTACCTTTCCGGCCCTGGGCACGGCGGAAACTTCATGATTGCCAATACATACATGGAGGGGACTTACAGCAAGGTTTACCCAAATATCAGCCAGGACGAGGAAGGCATGAAGAAAATGTTCAAACAGTTTTCCTTCCCAGGCGGCGTTCCAAGCCACTGTGCGCCGGAGACGCCAGGATCCATCAACGAAGGCGGCGAGCTTGGCTATTCCATCGCCCATGCCTTTGGCGCTGTTTTGGATAACCCGGATTTGATTGCAGTTGCCGTTGTGGGTGATGGCGAGGCTGAGACTGGCCCGCTTGCCACTTCCTGGCACTCCAATAAGTTCCTGAACCCAATTACAGATGGCGCCGTTTTGCCGATTATGCATTTGAACGGCTATAAAATCAGCAACCCCACCATCTTCTCGCGTATTTCCCATGAGGAAATAGAAAGCTTCTTCAAAGGCTGCGGCTGGAAGCCTTACTTCGTAGAAGGCGATGAGCCGATGGAGATGCACCGAAAGATGGCAGAAGCCATGGACAAGGCCATTGAGGAAATCAAGGCCATCCAGAGCCATGCGCGCACAGAGAATGACCCGGAACGCCCCGTTTGGCCGATGATCGTGCTGCGCACGCCGAAGGGCTGGACAGGCCCGAAATTCGTAGACGGGCAGCAGATTGAAGGCACCTTCCGCGCCCATCAGGTGCCCATGTCCATGGAGAAGCCAGAGCACCTTGACCAGCTGAAGGAATGGCTGGAAAGCTACCGCCCAGAAGAACTCTTTGACGACAGCGGACGCCTAATTCCTGAGTTAGAAGAGCTTGCGCCGAAGGGCAGCGCACGCATGGGCGACAACCCACACGCCAACGGCGGCCTGCTGTTGAAAGACTTGCGCCTGCCTGATTTCCGCGAGTACGGCATTGAAGTAGAGGCAGGGCGCACCAAAGCCCAAGATATGATTGAGCTTGGCCGCTATATCCGCGACATTTTCAAGCTCAACAAGGAGAACCGCAACTTCCGTATCTTCGGACCGGACGAGACAATGTCCAACCGCCTGTACCACGCTTTTGAAGAAGAGAACCGCGACTGGAACGCCGAGATGCTGGACAATGACGACTGCCTGGCAAGAGACGGCCGCATCATGGACAGCATGCTCAGCGAGCATATGTGCGAGGGCTGGCTGGAAGGCTACCTGCTGACTGGGCGCCATGGCTTCTTTGCAAGCTATGAGGCATTTATCCGTATCGTGGACTCCATGGCAGCACAGCATGCAAAATGGCTAAAGGTGACCAACCAGCTTTCCTGGAGGCAGCCAATCGCTTCCCTGAACTTTATCCTGACCTCCAACGTATGGCAGCAGGACCACAACGGGTTCACCCATCAAGATCCCGGGTTCTTAGACCATATCACCAACAAGAAGGCAGACGTCGTGCGCATGTACCTCCCGCCAGACACCAACTGCCTGTTATCCTGCTTTGACCACTGCATCAAGAGCAAGAACTATGTAAATGCCATCGTGGCCTCCAAACACCCAAGCTGCCAGTGGCTGACCATGGAGCAGGCTGTAAAGCACTGCACGCAGGGCATCAGCATCTGGGATTGGGCAAGCAGCGACAAGGGCGACGAGCCGGACGTGGTAATGGTAAGCTGCGGCGACACGCCCACCTTGGAGACTATGGCAGCCGTTACCATCCTGCGGGATGAGATGCCGGAGCTTAAGGTCCGCGTGATTAACGTGGTGGACCTGTTCAAGCTGGAATCCGACGCAAAGCATCCCCATGGCTTAAGCGACAGGGAGTATGACATGCTGTTCACTAAGGATAAGCCGATTATCTTTGCATTCCATGGCTACCCAACCCTGATCCACGAGCTGACTTATAACCGCCACAACCGCAACCTTTCTGTCCATGGCTACCTGGAAGAGGGCACGATCACGACTCCGTTCGACATGCGCGTCCAGAACCAGATTGACCGCTTCAACTTGGTAAAAGACGCCATCATGCACCTGCCGCAGCTTGGCAACAAGGGAGCGCACCTTGTCCAGAAGATGAACAACAAGCTCATCGAGCACAAGCAGTACATCACCGAGTACGGACAGGATTTGGAAGAAATCCGCAACTGGGTATGGACAACACCAGAAGGGGAATAAACTACCCCGCAGCAAGCAACAGGGCATCAAACCCCTGAAGGAAAAAAGGAAAAAGAAGGGCAGCGCCTAGCATATTCAGGCGCTGCCCTTCTTTTTCTTTATCCCTTTCGCCATAGATTCCCCCGGATTTCCATTATGCGGACGCACTGCCCTACGCATCTTCCGAATATTTCCACCCCCATCTCCTATAAGGATAAAAATACAATATTTAT
>CAOKUK010000274.1 GCA_948472595.1 uncultured Eubacterium sp. | reverse complement strand
ACAGGCGCTTATCCTTCAGCCCCTCCGGCACATCCCCCCGGACAATCCGCTGCGCCAGCCCTTCCACCACAGCCGTCTTGCCCACCCCGGGCTCGCCGATTAAGACAGGGTTGTTCTTCGTCTTACGGGAAAGGATGCGGACAACGTTCCGTATTTCACTGTCGCGCCCAATGACAGGATCCAGCTTCTGGTCCCGGGCGCGCCCCACCATGTCATATCCGTATTTTTCCAGGGTATCATAAGTGGCCTCCGGATTGTCCGACACCACCTTCTGGCTGCCCCGGACCGTGGCCAAGGCCTGTAAGAAGCGTTCCCTGGTAATGCCGTATTCCCGGAATATCTCCTTGAGCGCCTGGTTGGGGAATTTCAACAAGGTCAGGAACAGATGCTCTACGGAAACGTACTCATCCCCCATGCTTTTGGCTTCCTCTTCTGCGCTGACCAATACCTTGTTCAAGTGCTGGCCCATATAAATCTGTCCGCCGGAAACCTTCACCCGCTTTGCCAGGCGGTCTTTGGCATTTTGGGTAAAATGGGCTTTGTCAATCTCCATTTTTTCGATTAGCTTAGGGATTAAGCCATCTTCCTGCAGCAGGAGGGATACCAGCAAATGCTCCTGCTCAATTTCTTGGTTGCCGTATTCATAGGCCAATTTCTCACAGCCATTCACGGCCTCTATTGATTTCTGTGTAAATTTCTGGATGTTCATAAGGGTTCCTCCTTCCCTTGGGTTTCTATCACTATATTATCCTCAGACATGGAATTTTTACACTCCCGTTACGTATTTCTGTTCTATTTCGTGTATAACAATAACACATATTGTTAGCACTGTCAAGGGGTGAGTGCTAATTTTAGCAAAATTTCGAAACACAATAAAAGGAGCCGCCGCACTTCTGATTTTTCAACCATCTGTGCGACAGCCCCTTTCACAATCAAACGAGAGGCGCCTATTTCGAAAACATCACTTTCTCGCTGTCAAACATTTTCGTCAGCACAAATACCCCCAGCCCGGAATAACAGATATTCGCCGCTACCGTGACGGCTATATTCACCACGTCCGCCTCTAGGGAGAAAATCCCGCTCATGCACTGGGCGCTGTTGTACAAGGGAATCAAGAACCACACCGGATCCGTCATGCAAAGGCTGTCTACCATGGAGGTCACGCCTAAGAGCATGGAAATTATCATAATGGGGGTAACCCAGCTGGTGGCCTCTTTTACATTCTTGGCATAAGCCGACACGATGGACACCAGAGACACAATCACCAAAGCCGTGCTCAAGATTACCAAAAGCAGCATGAGATATTCCTGAACCCCATAGACATTGGCGTTGATGCTCACTTCCCCGCCCATCAGCTTCGGCAGGGACAGCATGGTACCCACGAAGCTGGAAAGCCCGCATAAAATGGCGATGACGCTTAAGCTCACAATCTTCCCCAGCGCCAGGTGGCTGCGCTTCATGGGCGTCACCAAAAGGGTGGCAATCGTCCCACGCTCCTTCTCCCCTGCAATGGACTCTGGCGCAATCGCCATGCAGCCGCTGAACAGGAATACCATCAACAGCATGGGCACCATCATGGAGAATATCTGGATGGACAGATCCTCTTCCGTAGCCAAATCATAGACGCCCTCCCCCGGGTTGATGTCAAATTTGTTGGCCAAGGTGCTTTCATAGGCGTCCAGAAGTTCCCCCATCATGGTGTAGGCAGACTGAGAGTCCGTATCTGCAGAATTGTAGTAAAGCTCCACGGCAGGCGCCTGCCCGCCGGTGGAAATGTCATAAGAGGCCACCTCTTCCTCAAAGCCCTCTGGGAAGACCGCCACCAGCTGATAGGCGTCCTCATCCCCTTCTGCCAGGCCGTCAAGCGCCTCCTTTTGCTCCTGCTCCCCAGAAAGGCTGGCAAAGGAAAAGGCCTCCCCCTGCGCCGCCATCGCCTCTATGCTCTTTGGCAGGTTCTGCACGGCCACTTTCATCTGGCCGCCCTCCTGAAACTGGGAGGTGAATCCCTGGCCCATAAAGGAATACAATACGTAAATCATAATCCCCGGCATCAGCAATGTGGTAAGGACCATCCTGCGGTCCGTGAAAAAACGGGTAAACTCCTTCTTCATTACAGTCATCACATTACTTTTCATAGCTCTCACCTGCCCTTTCCGCATAGATGTCAAAGAATTTATCCTCCAGGGATTTTTGGCCCTTCACCCGCTCCAACGTATCGCACACCGCCATGCTCCCATCGATGATAATGCCTACCCGGTCGCAGATTTTCTCAATCAGGCTGAAAATATGGGTGGACACCACGATGGTCTTCCCCTGCGCCTTCTGCTCCAGCAGGAAATCCGTCACCACCTTGGCCGTCAGCACGTCCAGGCCGTTGGTGGGCTCGTCAAATATGATAATGTCCGGGTTGTGCACAATGGAAATGACGAGGGACACCTTCTGCTTCATCCCCGTGGACAGGTTGGCCACCTTCACCTCTGCGAACTTGGAAATCCCAAATTTATCAAACAGCTCCTGCTTGCGCCTTGCAGCCGCCTCCTTGCCGACGCCATGCAGATCTGAGAAAAAATCAAACAGGTAATTAGGGGTGAAGAATTCCTCCAGCTTCAGCTCGCTTGTCAAAAAGCCAATCTTGCTGCGGACATCCGCCGGGGCATTCACCACGCTGGAGCCATCCACAATCACATCCCCCTCATCCGGCTGGATTAAAGCCGCCATCATCCGGAGCGTCGTGGTCTTCCCAGCCCCATTGGATCCCAACAGGCCGAACACCTCACCCTGGTAAGCCGTAAAGCTTAAATGGTTCACCGCCACTTTGATGCGCTCCTTCGTGTTCTGGATTTTCTGCTGCTTGGCAGAAATCTTAAAAGTCTTTTTCAAGTTTTGCACTTGCAGTAATTCTTTCATAGTGTGTCCTTCCTTTATGTATTATTGTACTATACATGTAATACAATAAAATAGATTACCATCCTTGTCAAGTAAAAAATGAAATTTTATGTCATTCCTGAATCGGAAACAGCCGCAACGCTCCTATCGGCTGCCTTCCTCTTGCTTAAGCCGGCGGATTTTCAGGGAAAACCGGATAACCATAACAAAAAATACCAGCAGGATGAAATACAGCATCCCCAACGCCAAACACATGGCTCCCCCGACTGGGCCGTATGGGAAGCCCTGCCCATCGCTGATAAAATTATGTGTGTTTATGAGGCATGCAGCGATACTCCATATGAAAAACAACAGAAACACCGCCCGGATTCTCTGCCATTGCCTTATCTTAGATTCCGTGTCCGTATACAGCCGAAATTCCCCTTGGGAGGCTTGTTTTCGAAAAATCGCATAAAACCCCCAGACACAGACGCATTCCGCCCCCGTAGATTCCACAAAGTCTATATATTCCCGCATGGCCTTATGCTGCATGCCAAAGCCTTTGGGCATTTGCGGCATGTCAATCTGGTAACTGTACGCCCCAGGCTCACAAGGCTCAAATGTGTAGAACCCCAGGAAAAAGCCAGACAGCGCCCATCCCTCCCGGCTCATTTCATTTAGCCAGGCCTCTTCTTTTTCCTTATCATAATAGAGCTTAAACCTCTTCATTTCCTCCAATCGCTCCTTTCTTCTCCCATGCCCCGCAACGCTATAAAAAAGCTTCCCCTTAGGAGCCGGCCCAATGCCGCCCTTTTACAGATCCAATACCGCCTCCGCCTCTATGCCAAAGCCGCTCCCTGCTGATTCCACAATCCCCCGCCCGTTTCCCACCAATTCTTCCAGCCTTTGGATTTCCTGCAAGAGAGCTGCCATCCCCGGCTCTGTCAAAATATACTGCTTCTTCTTCCTAGAGCCCTTGTCCTCGCTGTACAGCCTAATCCAATCTTTATCCAGCAGGGTATTGATCGCCCCATACAAGGTTCCAGCCCCCAATTCCAGCCTCCCCCCGGTCAATTCCAGCGTATTCTGGATAATCCCATACCCATGGTTCGGCTCTGTCAATGACAGCAGGATATAATACACTGCTTCTGTCATAGCCGCCTGCTTCCCAGCCAATCTGCATCACTTCCTCTCTTGATGGATTCCTCCCCTTCCTCCAATATATCGTCTTCCGATATAA
>CAOKUK010000273.1 GCA_948472595.1 uncultured Eubacterium sp. | reverse complement strand
CACGACGCTCTTCCGATCTGCTGAGCTTTGACGTCTATGTAAAAAAGCAGCTGATTGAAAAATTAATCGACACAAAGGCAGATGGCAACAAGCCGTCAGAAAAACGCGCAAAGGGCAAAAAGCAAGAAAAATAAAAGAAAGCCCATCCGCTGCCTATCTCGCAATCCCAAGCAGAGCCAGGGAACGCCCTGCTTTATCGGGCGCAATGCAGCAGATTCAGGCAAGACACAGCAGCCAGCCTAATTCAGCTGCTGTGTTGAAGATTCCGTGATTTTGCGGTTCCCATGGAAATGCCAAGCCTTGGGAACCGCTTCATCCTTCCCTTTGCTCATAGCCTATCCTGGAAAATACCATGTCATAGCCGTCATTGCCATAATTCAGGGAACGGTTCACACGACTAATCGTAGCTGTGGAAGCGCCTGTCTTTTCCGCAATATCCAAGTATGTCTTCTGGGTACGCAGCATCCCAGCAACCTCAAAACGCTGCGATAGGGATAACAGCTCATTGACGGTGCATATATCCTCAAAAAATATGTAACATTCTTCTTTATCCTGCAAACTTAAGATTGCCTCAAAAAGGTGGTCTACCGCTTCTGTCCTTATCTTTTTACTCATAATGCAACTCTCCTTTATCGAAACTGTTGGTATTTCCATGCGATATATCATCCATGTTGATTTTATCATACTAAAGTTGCAAAGTAAATAGGACAGCGGAAAACTTTTCTTGCAATGTGGGGCATTGGCGTTACTATTCGGGGCGATATTTCGAGTTTTGCCACGCAAAAATCGCCCCTCACTCCTGAATCATGTTCTCACGGAATGCGCAGTACAGCGCATTCCTGAGCCGTTAATAGTAACCAAGATTGTCTGCAGCAAGACTTATTCCATCGGCTTAATCTCGCTGTGCAAGCTCTGCAAAGACTTCACCTCGCTGCTTTCATGGCCTTTCAGATAGAGAATGCCGCTGACCGTGGCCTTTGCCGCAGCCATGGTTGTCATGTAAGGCACCCTTTTCTTAATAGCCGCTTTGCGCAGATAGCTGTCATCCGTTTTTTCCTGCTGCCCAATCGGCGTATTCACAATCAAATCAATCTTGCCGTTGGTAATCACATCCAGCATGTCCGGCCTGCCTTCATGGAGCTTGTGGATCATTCCTGCCTCTATGCCAGATTCCCGGAGCAGCTTGCAGGTATTCTTAGAAGCTATGATGGAAAAACCTGCCTTAACGAATTGCTGCGCCACCTCCACGACTTCCGGCTTGTCCCTGTCGCTGACGGAAATCAGCACCGTCCCCTCTAGGGGGAGCTTTGATTTGGTCGCTTCCTGCGCCTTGTAAAACGCCTCGCCCCAGGATGTGGACAGCCCTAACACCTCGCCTGTAGAGCGCATTTCCGGCCCTAAGACAGGGTCAACCTCCTGGAACATGTTGAAGGGGAATACAGACTCTTTTACGCCATAATAAGGAATATCCTGTTCCTTCAGCCCCGGGACGGGCGATGGATTCCCTGTCAAATCTGCCGTTATGACGTCAATCGCCAGGGGCACCATGCGGATGTTGCACACCTTAGATACCAGCGGCACGGTCCTGGAGGCTCTGGGGTTGGCTTCCAGTACGAATACCTTGCCGTTTTCGATGGCATACTGCATATTCATCAGCCCCTTCACATGCATCTCCTCCGCAATCTTGCGCGTGTATTCTTTGATGGTCTCCACATTTTCTGCAGAAATATGCCTGGATGGGATGATGCAGGCAGAATCGCCAGAGTGGACCCCTGCCAGCTCAATGTGCTCCATGACTGCCGGTACAAAGGCATGGGCGCCATCGCTGATGGCGTCTGCCTCGCATTCCATGGCATGGCCTAAGAAACGGTCAATCAGGATGGGCCTGTCTGGGGTTACTCCCACAGCCGCCTTCATATAGCCTTCCATATTTTCTGCGTCATAGACCACCTCCATGCCGCGGCCGCCCAGCACGAAGGAGGGGCGCACCATAACGGGGTAGCCAATTTCCTCCGCAATCTTCAAGGCTTCTTCCACATTGACGGCCATTCCGGACTCTGGCATGGGGATTTCCAGCTTTTCCATCATGGCGCGGAACAGGTCGCGGTCTTCAGCCAGGTCAATGACGGAAGGGGATGTGCCCAAAATCCGCACGCCGTTTTTCTCCAAATCGGAAGCCAGGTTCAAGGGGGTCTGGCCGCCAAACTGGGCAATGACGCCTACCGGCTGCTCCTCCTTGTAGATGCTCAGCACATCTTCTAAAGTCAGGGGCTCAAAGTAGAGCTTGTCAGAAGTGTCATAGTCCGTAGAGACGGTCTCAGGGTTGCAGTTCACGATAATTGTCTCAAAGCCTAACTTTTTCAAGGCAAGGGAGGCATGCACGCAGCAATAGTCAAATTCAATGCCCTGCCCAATACGGTTGGGGCCGCCGCCCAAAATCATAACCTTCGGCTTCCCAGCGTCCTGTTTGGCCGCCCCTGCCGTCCGGCTCTGGGAAGGGGTATGGTATGTGGAATAATAGTAAGCGCTGTCCTTAGTGCCGCTGACATGGACGCCTTCCCAAGACTCCTCTACCCCCAGCGCAATCCTCCGATTGCGGATATCATCCTCCGGAACCTCTAAGATTTGGCTCAGGTATTTGTCGGAAAAGCCGTTCCTTTTCGCCATGGCGAGGCTTTCATCCGATGGGAGGCTGCCTTTGCATGACAGCAGGGCTTCCTCTTCTTCCACAAGCTCCTTCATCTGTTCCAGGAAATAATGCTTCACCTTGGTTATCTCATGGATTTCTTCTATGGTGGCGCCCTTCCGCAAAGCTTCATAAATAATGAAATAGCGTTCGCTGGAAGGGGTGATAAGGAGCTTTAGGAGCTTCTCTTTGGATTTCTGGCCAAAATCTTTGGCATGGCCCAGGCCATAGCGCCCGGTCTCCAGGCTGCGGATTGCCTTCTGGAAGGCTTCCTTGAAGGTTTTGCCGATGCTCATGACCTCGCCTACCGCGCGCATCTGGGTGCCCAGCTTATCCTGCACGCCATGGAATTTCTCAAAGGCCCAGCGGGCAAATTTAATTACCACATAATCCCCGTCCGGCACGTATTTGTCCAAAGTCCCGTATTTCCCGCAAGGGATATCGGAAAGGGACAAGCCGGAGGCCAGCATGGCCGACACTAGGGCGATGGGGAACCCGGTGGCTTTCGAAGCCAGGGCAGAGGAACGGGACGTCCTGGGGTTGATTTCAATGACGATATCGCGGTCTGTCTTGGGGTCGTGAGCCCACTGCACGTTTGTGCCGCCAATGACTTGGATGGATTCTACAATCCGATAGGATTTCTCCTGCAGGCGCTTCTGCACTTCTTCCGAAATGGTAAGCATGGGGGCGGAGCAGAAGGAATCGCCGGTGTGCACGCCCAGGGGGTCGATGTTCTCTATGAAGCATACGGTAATAATATTGTTGTCTGCGTCCCGCACAACCTCAAGCTCCAGCTCTTCCCAGCCTAAGATGGATTCCTCTACCAGCACCTGGCCTACCAAGCTGGCCTGCAGGCCCCTGGCGCAAACCGTCTTCAGCTCCTCCACATTGTAGACCAGGCCGCCCCCGGCGCCGCCCATGGTATAGGCCGGGCGGAGCACCACCGGATATCCCAGCCTGTCCGCAATGGCCATGGCCTCTTCCACCGAATAAGCCACCTCGCTGCGGGCCATCTCAATCCCCAGGCTGTCCATCGTTTTCTTAAACTCAATCCGGTCCTCACCGCGCTCTATGGCGTCTACCTGCACGCCAATAACCTGCACGCCGTATTTTTCCAGAACGCCGTTCTGGGCAAGCTCTGAGCACAGGTTCAGGCCTGATTGGCCGCCCAGGTTCGGCAGCAGCGCATCTGGGCGTTCTTTCGCAATGATCTGCTCCATCCGCTCTGCATTCAGAGGCTCAATGTAAGTGACATCCGCCGTCTCCGGGTCTGTCATTATGGTAGCGGGGTTTGAATTGACCAATACGATTTCATATCCCAGGCTCCGAAGGGCCTTACATGCCTGGGTGCCAGAATAATCAAATTCACAGGCCTGGCCAATGACAATGGGGCCGGAACCTATAATCAGCACCTTATGG
>CAOKUK010000272.1 GCA_948472595.1 uncultured Eubacterium sp. | reverse complement strand
CACCAGTACGGCGCCATCGCATTTCGGCGCAATGACCGCTGTGTCGATAACGGATCCTAAAGGCGGGGAATCAATCAGCACCATGTCGTAATTCCTCCGGCCATATGACAGCAAATCCTCAAAATAACGGTTGCCTAGCAGCTCTGTGGGATTTGGCGTCGCTCTCCCGGCAAACACAATGTCTAAGTTCGGCACGTTTGTCTCGCAAACCACATCCTCTATATCTGCCTGCCCGCTTAAGTAATGGGACATCCCTTTAATCATGCCCTTCTCGCTCTTTGCCCGATGCCTGCCCACCAGGACGGACTTCCTCAAGTCCGCATCCAGTATCAGCACCTTCTTCTCATCCTCTGCCATGGCCCTCCCCAGCTCCATGACCGTGCTGCTCTTCCCTTCATCCGGCGTGCAGCTTGTAAAAAGGATGACATGGATATCGTCCCCGCAAAAGCTCAAATTGGTGCGCAGGGAATTGAAGGCCTCTTTCTTCCCATACCCTAACTTTTCCAGTTTTTCCAGCTTTACTCTCATAATTTAGATATTATCCTTTCTGCGTCTACAGCTCTATCATTTTCGGATTCCATGGATTTTCTTTTTCCGCTTTTTCTTCTTCTCGGAGTTATCCGTGCCGCCCTCATCCGGAATCGCCGCAAGCATATGCAGGCCCAGATAGCGCTCCACGTCATCCCCCATCTTAATCGTGTCGTCTAAAATATACTTCACAATCAGTATGCCCACAATTAAGACCATGCCCAACACAGCGCCTATCAGGGCGTTCCTGGTGTTGTTGGGGCTGCTCTTGTGCTTGGCCACGATTGCCGCTTCTGCTACCCTGGGCTCCTCCACGTTCATAATCTGGGAAATCTGCTGCTTGGCCACGGCTGCAAATTCATTTGCAATCTGCATGGCGATGGTGGGGTCTGTATAGGTCGCCTGAATCCAGATGATACGCGTCGCCGTCGGGTTGTTGATGCTGATGCAGGACAGCAAGGCATTGTATGGCATATCCAGGTTCAGGTTCTCCGCCACCTTCTCCGCCACCGGGCGGCTGTTAATCAGCTCCGCATAGTCATTGGCCAGGCTGCTCCCCATCTGCAGGTCACTTAGGCTTATGACAGAGTCTGAATTCGTCAAAACGTATATTTTGGCCGTTGAGGTATATTTCGGCGTAATCATATAATAGCTGAATAGCCCTGCGGCCAGGCCGCCAATCACAGTGAAGGCCAATATCACCAAGATATTCTTCCTTATGATTAATAATATCTCTCTTAAGTCAATTTCTATTTCATCTTTCTGGGAATTCATAATCATCCTCTTTCTAAATGCAATTTTTGTTTAAGAACTGCTCCTGGTTGCCATATATCAGGCGCTCCACACACTCCTTAGGCAATTTCTGGCTTAACCGTTTCACACAATCTTCCATAATCGGGGGGCGCCCTGACAGATTGTGGCAATCACTTCCCAAAAAGTGTATTTTCCCACTCTCTATTAATTTTCTCAGGCTGGCTGACTTCCTGTCAAAAAATCCTCCCAGCAGGCTTTGGCAATTCACCTGCAGGTAACAGCCCATTCCAATCACTTCATTTATCCGTTTCTCATTTCCAAATAGCGCATTTACCCGCTCCATATGCGCCACCACAGGGTAATACCCATATTCCACCAGCTCCCGCAAGCCTTCCTGAATCCTCCGGTAGGAATCGTTGGGGAAAAATTCCACCAAAAGGTATGCGCTGTCCCCTAGGGTCAGGATATGCCCTGCCTCTATTTCCTCCGGTATGCCTTCCCGGTACAGCACTTCATTCCCCGCAAGGATGCGAAAGGAGGGGTCTATGGCTTGCGCCAGCCGGTTGACCCGGCGGCATAGCTCTCTGATTTTCTCGTTGTCTTGCTTTCTGTCTCCCTGATAATTGTGGGGGGTCGCCATCATGGTACGCACCCCCTGTCTGTATGCTGCCTCCAGCATACGCTCTGTCATATCCCAATCCCGGGAACCATCGTCTATCCCTGGGAGGATATGGCTATGCAGGTCCAAATACCCAATATGTTCTGCCATTCTCTATTCTCTCTTTAATCTTATCCAAAGATTCTGCCCTTTTCCAGGGCTTCGGTTTTTCTTCCCATGATTGTTATTTTATCGTGTGCTTTAGGCGCTTCATCAAAAGCAGAAGCAGCACGCTGATGCATACCCCTGCGCCGCTTACCATATACCAGGAACTTAACCCCTGGGATTGAAACTCCTCTAAAAACTGCCGGTAATATTCCGGCTCTACGCCGGCCACCGTAAGCGCTGTGGATTGCTTTAGGTACAAAAGGCCTGCAATATTGAACAATGTGGCTCCAATTGCGCTGTATGCAAAATAGCGCACGGCTCGATGCTTATAATGGTACAAGGACAGCAATGCCGCCACACAGGCTGCCGCCAGCACAAAAGCCGCTGCCGACACAATGGCAAGGTTCCTCCTCATCTCCTTGGCCACTTCCTGGTACTGGGTGACAAACCCCGGGTATACAGCCCTTTCACAAATAGCCCCGGCCTCCTTGGCCACTACCTCCATGGCGCTTTGGATGCTCTCCGTCTCCTGCACGCCGGCTCCCTGTAGGTAATTGTTGATGGCTGTGCGGAAGCTTTCCTCAAAATCCTCTTGGAACCGCTCAGAGCGCATTTCCGAGTAATTGTGGAATAGGACGTAGGGATCCTTCTCTGCCAGCGCTTGATCCACCAACATATCCGGCAGTTCCTGGGCTGCGAACAGCTCTTTCAGCCGGCTTGTGACGGCTTCCTGCATATTGGCTCCATAGCTGCTGGACTGGAGCGCCTTCTGGAACTCTGTTTCGCTGAAATAGCCAATGGTCAGCTCCACCCCTAAGAATAGCAGGCATAAAAAAGCCGCCAGGAAAAATGATACAATCAAGCTCAACGCTGTCCTGAGTCTCTTCTTTTCATGCATGGCGTCACTCTCCAATTTCCGGTCCGGATATTTTCTCAGCATAGACATAATAACGCTGATCCCTTACCTGGCCTTCTTCACCGAAGGGGTAACAGGTGTATAGGATTAATCTTTCCCCGTCATCTGTAATTTTATATGCGGAGGCATCCATAAGGTCTGCCGCCTGCGTCTTCGTGACGCTGTATTGAAATTTCCCATAAGCAGTCGTCAGGGAAATCACGTCTTTCTCTTTGATATCCTCTAAAGGCGCAAAAAACGTTGCATCGTGGGCGCCAATTAAAATGGTCCCCCCCATGCCTGGCAGATAGCCGCCTGCATAAGTGCCTGCGCCTTTTTTCAGGATTTCCTCTGTATCGCCGTTATAAAGGGGCGCCTGCAGGCCAATCTGCTCGCAGGCAAGCTCCCCATATTGGTCGCCCGACAGGGGCAGCGCTGTCTCTTCCGGGGCAATGCTGCCTTCTGTGGGCAGGCTCTCTGTCTTCGCATCCTTCCCTTGGGCATAGGCGTAAGAATAGCCTGGCGCGCCTGAGACCCATAGGGATTTCCATTTATCCAGTTGGTTTCCCAACGTACCTGTCAAGAGAAAAGAAAAGATTCCTGCCAGCACGAGGGCGAACACCAGAGGCGTGCCCAGGTAAGCTGCGGCCTTTTTCTCTTTTTTGCTCCTTACCAGCCAAACCACGCCCAGCATGGCCAGGAGAAATACAATGGCGGCTGCGATTGCCAGCTTCTTCATGTCGCCGTTATAAAAGCCTGTGTTCTTAATCGGCAAATCTGCCTCCAAAAGCACCACGCCGTCCTTCGTGACAGCCATTGCCTTCCCTTCTAAATATTGCTCTACCGTAAAGGAATCCCCGGCAATCTGCGCAATGCTCTCTGGGATACTGGCGCTGCTTCCTGCCACTGTCCCGAATCCTGCGCCTGTTATGGTGCTGTGCCCTTGATTCTCCTTCAGTTTTTGGAACAGGGTATCCACATCTATTTTCTTGGGCTCCCGAGGCGTCGCCCCAGGCTCTTGGCCGCCGCTGCCGGTTCCGGAATTGCCTCCAACCCCGCTTTCCGGATTGGTCCAATCAAAGTCTGAGCCCCCGAAATCTGCGTTATAGTTGCCGCTCCCATTGCTGCCCGTCCCGGAATTGCCGCCATTTCCGGCTCCACTGCTGCTTCCT
>CAOKUK010000271.1 GCA_948472595.1 uncultured Eubacterium sp. | reverse complement strand
GATTGTGGCGACGCCCACTGGGTCTACCGGATACAGCATGTCGGCGGGCGGCCCGATTGTGGATCCCAAGGCAAGCCTTCTTCTGATTACGCCTATCAGCCCCCATGCGCTCAATGCCAAGAGCATCGTGCTGGATTCGGAAGATGAGGTGACCATAGAGGTGGCTGCCAGGAATGAAGGCGGGGAAGCCCCGGTAGAGGTGAGCTTTGACGGGAACCCGGTTGGAGCGCTGCGGGCAGGGGAGAAAATTGTGGTGAGGAAGGCGCAGGCTTGCACCAGGATTTTGAAGCTGAGCCATGTGAGCTTTTTGGAAAGGCTGCGCAAAAAGCTGCATGCCTATACGTAGGGGGTGGCAGGACTGATATTCTGGGAGGGACATTATGAAATCGAAACGCCATGTGAAAATATTAGAATTAATTGAGAAAAATAATATTGAGACGCAGGAGGAGCTTTCGGAGCACCTGGAAAAGGAAGGCTTTTTTGTGACCCAAGCCACGGTTTCAAGGGATATCCGGGAATTGGGCTTGTATAAGGTGGTTGGCAGGGAGGGCCGCCAGAAATACGCTGCCTTAAAAGAAAAAAAAGTGAACCTGGAGGAAAAGTACATAAGGGTGTTTAAGGAAGGCTGCGTCTCCATGGACATGGCGCAGAATATCCTGGTGATTAAGACCGTCTCTGGCATGGCGATGGCAGTGGCCGCATCCTTAGACGCCATCAGCTATCCGGAAATAGTGGGGAGCATCGCCGGGGACGACACCGTCATGTGCGCCGTGCGCAGCGTGGAGGACACAGAAGGGGTCATGGAAAAGCTCAGGCGGCTGTTAGCGTAAGAAAGGAGAGGGAAATGTTAGTAGGTCTGCATGTGAAGAATTTGGCTTTGGTGGAAGAGGCAGAGGTCACGTTTGGGGAGGGCTTGAACATCCTCTCTGGGGAGACGGGGACTGGGAAATCCATCATAATCGGCTCTATCAACTTGGCTTTGGGAGGGAAGGTGCCAAAAGGCATGCTGCGGGAGCGGACAGGCTACGCTTTGGTGGAGCTGACCTTCCGGGTAGAGAGCCAGAGCCAGCTTAAGCGTCTGGAGGCGATGGACATTTACCCAGAGAATGGGGAGGTCGTCATGTCTCGCAAAATCACGGCCACCAGGAATGTGGGGAAAATCAATTCAGAGACCGTATCTGCCGCCTGCATGAAAAAGGTAGCGTCGCTGCTGATTGACATCCATGGGCAGCATGAGCACCAGTCTTTGCTTCATAAGAGTAAGCATCTGGAAATCTTAGATGAATTTGCCAAGGAACAGCTACAAGAGAAAAAGGAATGCCTAAGGCAGCGTTTTAAGGCCTACCAGAGCCTCCAAGAGGAGCGGGACCATGCCATGCAGGAGGGGGAAGGCAGGGAGCGGGAGCTGTCCTTCTTAGAGTATGAGATTCAGGAGATTGCAGAGGCAGGCCTGGCGCTTGGGGAGGATGAGGAATTAGAGGCCTCTTATCGGAAGATGGCAAACAGCCACAAGATTATGGAAGCCGCAGGCCTTGCCTATGAGATGACCGGGGAGGATGGGAGCGCCACAGACCAGATTGGGCGCGCGCTCCATGAACTCCAGTCCGTGGCCTCCTATGACCCGAAGTTAGAAGGGCTTTGCAGCCAGCTAGAGGAGATTGACAACCTTTTGAATGATTTTAACCGTGAGCTGTCAGGCTACCTGTCAGATGAGGAGTTTGATGAGGAGTCCTTTTTTGAGGTGGAAAAGCGCCTGGATTTGGTGAACCATCTGAAGGGCAAATTTGGCGGCAGCATAGACGCCGTGCTAAAGGCGAAAGAAGAAAAGGAACTCCGTTACAGCCGCCTGAAGGATTACGAAGCGTATATGGCGCAGCTTGAAAGCCGTATGGCGCAGGCTGAGAAAGATTTGCAGGAGATATCGGCAGAAACATCCCAAATCCGCAAAAAATATGCCCAGTCGCTGGCTGAAGAGGTGAAGGCCGCTTTGGGAGACCTGAATTTCCTGGATGTGGATTTTGTCGTGGAATTCCGGCGGGCGAGACATTACAGCGCCAATGGGGTCGACGAGGCAGAATTCTTAATTTCCACAAACCCAGGGGAACCCTTAAAGCCATTAGGGAGGGTGGCCTCTGGCGGGGAACTGAGCCGCATCATGCTGGCCATCAAGACCATCCTGGCAGAGAGCGACCAGGTGGATACGCTGATTTTTGATGAAATTGACGCAGGCATCAGCGGGCGGACGGCTCAGATGGTGGCGGAAAAGATGAATGCTTTAGGCAGGACCCACCAGATTATCTGCATTACCCACCTGCCCCAGATTGCGGCCATGGCTGATTCCCATTTTTTAATCAGTAAAAATGTGGTAGACCAGACAACTATTTCCAAAATCCAGCTCTTAGGGGAACAGGAAAGCGTGACAGAGCTTGGGCGCATGTTGGGCGGCGTGAAGATTACCGACAAAGTGATGGAAAGCGCCCGGGAGATGAAGGATTTGGCTTATTCCGTCAAGCGCAGGGTCAGTTGATAATCCTTAAGAAGGAACGGCCAATACAGAAAATCCCAGATTGAAAACAGCAGAACTTCGCATACTAACATAGGATTTTGAAATCCTTGAGAGGATGTGAAGGAATGAAAGGGAATCGAAAAAGGTGGCAGCCCGCCCTGCAGGGGTGGATTGCCTATGGGAGCCTGCTGACAGGCCTTTGCTGGGTGCTGTTTTTCTCTTATTTTACCATAAAAGAGTCCATTCCCGACAGAATCCGCATTGAGAAGGGGCAGGAGGAGAGCTTTGACTTCCGCCTGCCGATTACTGGGGAAGTGGCGCAGGAAGGGCTGGAGGTATTTGGGAACCAGTCGCCAAAGGTGGACGAGGATAAAATCCGGCTGGACTTGAACCATGGGTTTTCCTTAAAATCCAAGGAGCCTGGCAGCTACTCCATCTCGTGTAAATTATTCGGGCTTATCCATATGAAGGAAGTCGCCGTGGAGGTGGTGGAGGAAGAGCAGGTGATGCCCTGCGGCTCTCCCGTGGGCATTTATGTAAAGACGGATGGAATCTTAATCATTGGGACAGGGGCAGTGACCGGAACCGACGGCATGAGCCATGAGCCGGCAAGCCGCTTGGTGCAGAGCGGAGATTACGTCAAGACCATAGATGGGACAGTGGTGGAGCGCAAAGAGGATTTGGTGGAAAAAGTCAACCAATCCCATGGAGAGCCCGTAGTGCTGGGCATCATGCGGGAGGGCGAGTATATCCGCCTGAAGCTGCAGCCTGTGAAGGCGGCAGAAGGGGAGTATAAGCTGGGCATATGGGTGCGTGATGACCTGGCCGGGGTTGGGACCTTGACCTATTATGACAGGGAAGGCTCTTACGGCGCATTGGGGCATCCGGTAAGCGACATGGACACGGGCCTAAAGGTGGCAGTAGGGGAAGGCACTTTATACGAAGCAGAGATTGCAGGGATAAAAAAAGGAGAGAGAGGAGACCCAGGAGAAATTTCCGGCGTCATTACTTACTTGGATCAATACCGCCTAGGTGATGTGGCAGAGAACACAAGCGTAGGCATCTACGGCAGCCTGGAAAAAATGCCGGACGCCTCTCAGGAAGCCTATTATCCCATCGGGCTTAAGCAGGACATCCAAGAAGGGGAAGCCGCCATAATATCCACCATTTCAGGGGAAAGGAAGGAGTATTCCATCCAGATAACAGAATTGGACTACAACAGCGAGAATAAGGGAATCCTCCTCCAGGTTACAGACCCAGAGCTTCTGACACTGACAGGGGGGATTATACAGGGGATGAGCGGCAGCCCAATTATCCAGAATGGAGCCGTGATCGGGGCAGTCACCCATGTGTTTGTCCAGGATTCTACCAAGGGGTATGGAATTTTTATTGAAAATATGCTCAAGCATTGAGCCAGGTGAAGATGAAATCTTCATGCATTTCTGCTGCTGGCAGCAACAAATGCATGGAGATTTTAAATTTATGTGGCGAAAGCCGGATATATGGGGAATCGTGAAGCGATTATTTTAAATCATTAGCTGTTACTAATACTGAGTATTAAAAATAAATCTTTGTATTGTAAAACATGCAATACCATGATACAATAAAATTC
>CAOKUK010000270.1 GCA_948472595.1 uncultured Eubacterium sp. | reverse complement strand
AGAGGCGGAGGCAGCCGCCCGGGAATATATCGGCTCTGCTTATGGCGAGAAATATTTGGCCAAGGAGGGCCAGGCCAAGAAGGGGAACGGCAAAATCCAGGACGCCCATGAGGCCATCCGCCCCTCGGACATTACCCGCACCCCGGCAACAGTTAAAGAATCCCTGAGCAGGGATCAATTCCGGCTGTACCGGCTGATTTGGAACCGCTTTGTGGCAAGCCGCATGAGCCATGCCGTGTACGAGACGACTTCCGTGCAGATTGGCGCAGGGAAGTACCGGTTCCATGTGTCTGCTTCCAAAATCGCGTTTGAGGGCTTCTTGTCCGTCTATACGGCGGAAGATGACGAGAAGCCTGGGAACAACGTGCTTTTAAAGTCTTTAGACAAGGACACGCAGTTGAAATTAAAAGAGCTGGAAGAGAAGCAGCATTTCACCCAGCCTCCGGCGCATTTTACGGAGGCCTCCCTGGTGAAGGCCTTAGAGGAGCTTGGGATTGGCCGGCCAAGCACCTACGCCCCTACGATTACCACCTTGCTGGGGCGCCGGTATGTGGTGAAGGAGAACAAGAACCTGTATATTACGGAGCTGGGCGAGGTAGTCAATTCCATTATGCGGGACGCCTTTCCGACAATTGTAGACGAAAGCTTCACGGCCAATATGGAGTCCTTGCTTGATAAGGTGGCCGAGGGGGCTGTTGATTGGAAGGCCGTGGTCAGCAACTTTTACCCGGATTTAGAAGAGGCCGTGCAGACAGCGGAAAAAGAACTGGAGAAAATTGACATTGAAGATGAAGTCACAGATGTGATTTGCGACCTATGCGGCAGGAACATGGTGGTGAAATACGGCCCCCATGGGAAATTCCTGGCTTGCCCTGGGTTCCCGGACTGCCGGAACACGAAGCCATATTTGGAGAAAATCGGCGTTCCATGCCCGAAATGCGGCAAGGAGGTCGTCTTAAAGAAAACCAAGAAAGGGAGGAAATACTACGGCTGCGAGGATAACCCAGAGTGTGATTTTATGTCCTGGCAGAGGCCGTCCAAAGAAAAATGCCCCAGCTGCGGCGGCTATATGGTGGAGAAGGGGAACAAGCTCGTATGCGCCGACCAGAAATGCGGCTATGTCTCCCCAATCGAGAAGCCTTCCCCGCAGGAACCGTGAAGCGAGGAGCCTCTTGGGGCGTGAATCGTAACAAATTAATAGAGAAAAAGCAAAAATAAGGCAGAAAGCTGTTGAATTTTCAGGCAATATATGATAAAATGCTAGAAAGCTGCAAGGGATGGAGCCGGGGGTACCATTCATGGCCGGCATCAATCACTGCTGTAGGCGCAAGCTGCGGCAGGGTCTGGGGAGGAGGTATATTATGAGTGTCCAACTACTAGATAAGACCAGGAAGATTAACAAGTTGCTGCATAATAACAACTCCTCAAAGGTAGTCTTTAATGACATATGCGAGGTTTTGACTGAAATCCTGGATTCCAATATCCTGGTTATCAGCAAGAAAGGCAAAGTGCTGGGGACCAGCAGGGAGAGCAGTACAGAGGAGATTCGGGAACTGATTGCCGATGAGGTGGGAGGATTCATTGATCAGCTGCTGAACGAGCGCCTACTGGGGATTCTGTCTACGAAGGAGAATGTCAACCTGGAGACGCTGGGGTTTGTCTCTGAAGATGTGAAGGATTACCGGGCCATCATTACCCCAATCGACATTGCAGGCGAGCGGCTAGGCACTTTGTTTGTGTACCGCATGGAGCGGGAGTACAATATTGACGATATTATTTTGAGCGAGTATGGCACGACAGTCGTAGGCTTGGAGATGATGCGCTCTGTGAACGAGGAGAACGCAGAAGAGAATCGGAAGCTGCAGATTGTGAAATCTGCCATCAGCACCCTTTCTTTTTCGGAACTGGAGGCAATCACCCACATCTTTGACGAGATGGAAGGGAAGGAAGGCATTTTAGTGGCCAGCAAGATTGCCGACCGTGTAGGGATTACCCGAAGCGTAATCGTCAATGCGCTGCGGAAGTTCGAAAGCGCAGGCGTCATTGAGTCCAGGTCTTCCGGGATGAAGGGCACATACATCAAGGTTCTGAATGATGTGGTATTTGATGAGCTGGATAAAGTGAAGAAGCAGAATGCGAGATAGGCAATAACCAAAAGGAGTTGGTTATTTAAAAAAAAGGGAATTTATAGAATGTTTTATATCTATGGGTTCCCTTTTTGCGTGCAAGCTGGCATTTTTTCATGCATTATTCGGGTTATCAATATGCAGCGCATAAAAAAGAAAAAAACAGTAAAAAGTACTTGCTAATATAAAGCATATTATTTATAATGTATGGGGAGCGTTTTATCTTAGCAGTCCCAAAGGGAATGCTATCTATCCGGATTTTTATAGGGAATTTGACAGTATAGATAAATGGAAGGAGCAGTATCATGTTAACCAGCGGAATTTATGATTACGTCAACGTGCTGGACAGGGCGGCGGATGCGGCATGGAAGCGGAACAGCGCTATCAGCAACAATATTGCCAACCAGAGCACGCCGGGCTATAAGCGGCAGGAGGTGGATTTTGAAGGCACCTTGCGCAGGGAGCTTTCCAAGTTCAAATATGTCTCCTTAGATGAGAAGGTCAGCGACCTGCATCTTGACCACCTGAATGCGCAGGTGTATACAGACGCAGAGGACTTTTCTTACCGTATTGATGAGAATAACGTAGACCCAGAGCAGGAATACGGGGAGCTGATTTCCAACCGAATTAAGTACAATGCCCTCGTGGATTGCATGACGAGGGAATTTCAGAGGACAAAGAGTGTGATTAAATAATAAGCGCAATGCATAAAATGGGAGGCTAAAGCATGTCATTATTTCAGTCGTTTAATATCAACACGTCCGGCATGACGGCACAGCGGTTCCGCATGGACGTGATTTCGCAGAATGTGGCGAATGTGACCACGACCAGGACGGAGGACGGCACGCCCTACAGGCGTAAGATCGTGACCTTCAGCGAGAAGGAGATTACCCCGTTTAGCAAGGTGCTGCAGAGCGCCCGCCAGGGCTATTTGGGGAATGGCGTGAAGGTGTCTAAGGTGAGCGAGGACACCGGCACGGATTTTGTGATGAAGTACGACCCATCCCATCCGGATGCGGATGAAAACGGGTATGTTTCTTACCCCAATGTGAATATAATAACAGAAATGACGAATATGATTGACGCCAGCCGTTCCTACGAGGCGAATATCACCGCCTTTGAGACCAGCAAGGCGATGGCTTTGAAGGGTTTGGAGCTTGGCAAATAAGGCTATGAAATAAGAGGAGGGTTTTCAGGATGGATATAGCGGCACTGCACAATGTGACGTCAGAATACCTTAAGAATGTTGTGGCAGCCAGCGAGCAGGTGCATGTGGAGGATGAGAGCTTTGACAGCGTGCTCCAGTCTGCCATGGACATGATTAATGAGGCGAACTACCTGCAGAATAAGTCGGAAGAGGCAGAGATGGAATTTATGCTGGGCTATGCCACCAATCCCCATACGCTGATGGCGATTCAGGAAAAGGCTGACATTGCGCTGAATTATACCATAGCGGTTCGGGACAAGGTTTTGGATGCTTATAAGGAACTTATGAACATGCAGATTTAATGGCTGTCTGCAGCGCATAGGACGGAGAATTCCAGATTTGTAGAAACGGGTGGAGAGACACATGCAGGAAAGAATACAGGGCATTCCCAAAAGGGTGCTAGAGTGGTGGGGCAAGTTTTCAGTTAAGCAGAAGACTTTAATTGCAAGTACGGCAGTTTTCTTTGTTGTGGCGATGGCGGTGGCCATTAAGTTCTTGACCACGCCTACCATGGTGCCAATCAGGAGCTGCGAGGACACAAAAGAGGCGGCTGAGGTAAAGGAGCTGCTGCAGGGAGAGGGCATCAGTTTTGAGGTGTCGAACGATGGGCTGAACTTTCAGGTCCGTGCGGAAGATGAGGCGAATGCAGCTATTTTGCTGGGAAAGAATGGAATCCCGGCTTCTTCGTATGGCCTGGAAAATGTATTCGAAGGAGGGTTCAGCAATACAGAAGGGGATAAGGGCAAGCGGTACCAGCTCTATCTGGAGAAGCAGCTGGAGGAGCAGCTGACGAACCTGGACATGGTGAA
>CAOKUK010000269.1 GCA_948472595.1 uncultured Eubacterium sp. | reverse complement strand
CAGGTAAAGGAAATGGGGCTGGAGCTTGTGGGGCAGGAAAAGATAGAGATGAAATCAAGCAAATATATGTATATTTCGGGGATCTTTGCGTTATAGAAGGAAAAGCCCTGCGTGATTGCCGCCAGGAATATGGCGCTTTTCCCATGGGTCTAAAATGTAGAAGATTTGCAGGGCTTCTTTGCGGGTGCCCTGCAATATTTTTATGGGTAAATCCTCCCTCATTTCCCCCATTGCTCCTAAAAATCTCGCATCTTTGACAGTTCCTTATTTTCTTAGCGTACATTAGATTCTATTTTTTCATACTATGCTATCCATACCATCCATTTTAAGCCATAAAAAGAGAGTGATGCTTTTTTTATGGCAGAATGCCTATAATATCATTGGTTTTATGGGATTCTATAACTAAAAAACGGGCAGTGATGGCGCTGCCGGAAATGGAGGTATTGTAAATGAAGAACCGAGTGTATGGGTATGTCCGGGTGTCCAGCGTAGGCCAGAAAGAAGACCGCCAGTTAATCGCAATGCGGCAGAAATGCGTGCCAAAGCGGAATATTTTTGTGGATATGCAGTCTGGAAAGGATTTTAACCGTCCAAAGTATCAGGAGCTCCTTACGAAGCTTAGGTCGGGGGATTTGCTCTATGTCATGAGTATTGACCGCCTGGGCCGCAATTATAAGGAAATTCAGAAGCAGTGGTATATCCTTACAAAAGAGATTGGGATTGACATCTGCGTCATGGACATGCCATTGCTGGATACCAGGAGCGGCAAGGATTTGCTGGGGTCGTTTATTGCAGACCTGGTGCTTCAGATTTTGTCTTTTGTGGCGCAGAATGAGTGGGACAGCATTCGGACGCGCCAAAGACAGGGGATCCAGGCGGCGCAGCAGCGAGGGGTCAGGTTCGGCAGGCCCCAAAAGAAGGCTCCAAAAGATTTCACAGTGCTTGTGGCGGCATGGGAGAAAAAGGAGATGGGGTTGGCAGAAATATTGGGCAAATGCGATATGTCGGAATCGACGTTTTACCGAAGGCTAAGGGAATATCGGGCGCGGAAGAAATAAGTGCAGCTGTCAAAAGGTGTGCTTTTTGACAGTATAAATATCTCAGATATTCTACCATAATTTTCTGTTTCTTGCAAGGTAATTACATAATTTTTTTAGGTTTTTCGTCATATGGTGCGGCAATTAGTGCTTTTTGCTCTGAATTTAGCTAAAAATGGAAGCTGTCAAAAAGCACACTTTTTGAGAATGGAGAAAATATATGGGAGCAAGTCTGGATATTAAATATGCCACGTTGACAAACAAAGGCGGGCGCGCCGTGAATGAGGATTTTTTGGACGTCTCTGTCACGCCGCAGCAGGTTGCATTTATCCTATGCGATGGGCTGGGGGGGCATGGGAAGGGAGATGCGGCTTCGCAGTATGTGACGGCGCGGCTGAAAGAGGAATTGGAGCATTTTGCAGACATTGAGGAAGGCATAGAAAAGGCGCAGGAAGGGCTGTTGGAGAAGCAGAGGCAAGAAAATGCAGAGGGCTCGATGAAGACGACGGTGACATGCCTGGCGCTGCGCGGCGAGACGGCCAAGTTTGCCCATATAGGGGATTCCAGGGTTTATTATTTTGAAAAGGGTAAATATGTGATGAGGAGCCAGGACCACAGCGTGCCCCAGATGCTTGCCAAGCGCGGGGAAATTGCAGAGAAGGATATCCGCCGCCATGAGGACAGGAGCCTTCTGCTGCGCGTGATGGGCACGGAATGGGACGAGCCGAAGTATCAGGTTGTGGAAGGGATTGCATTGACGAAGCGCAGCAGCTTCCTTCTTTGCAGCGATGGGTTCTGGGAGCTGATTGATGAGAAAATGATGTGCAAATCATTAAAAAAAGCAGCAAGCCCACAGGAATGGCTGGATTCTATGGAGAAAACCGTGGTTGAGAATGGAAAAGGCACCAATATGGACAACTATTCTGCAATTGCGGTATTTGTGAGGTAGGGAAGAGAGATGGTGACGAGATGTAATAATGGGCATTGGTATGATTCCAGCGTGCACAAATCCTGCCCGCATTGCAGACAGGCAGGCGAGAGGCTTGGGCTATGGGCTGACGATATTGAGGAAGACGACCATACCGTATCCATTGCGGAGGCGGGTCTGTCCCAGGGAGAGGAACTGGACGCCCTTATCAGGAAATCCTTTGGGAGGGCTGCGCCACAGGAAAACGGCGAAAGGGAAGAGCAGCCAGACGAGGGCAAGACGATAGCCTTTGGCTTTTTTGGGATGGCAAAGAAAGAGCCCGTGACAGGCTGGCTTGTCTGTATGACAGGAAGCGAGAGGGGGCAGGATTACCGCCTGCATATGGGGAAAAATTTTGTTGGGCGCAGCCCGTCTATGGATGTGGCGCTGACGGACGACAAGTCCATTTCCCGCAAGAAACACTGTTCTGTGATTTACGAGCCAAAAGAGAGCATGTTTTATGTGGCTCCCGAAGAGGGGAACCAGGTGTATTTGAACGGCCGGCTTTTAAAGGCTGCAGAAAGTCTTAAGGAAGGCGATAGGATAATGATAGGGGAGACCAGCTTGATATTTGTGCCATTCAACAGGGAGGGACGAAAATGGGAGGAAGAGTGAAAGGGGCGGGCCTTATTTTTCTTAAGGCGGCGGCGCTGGCGGCGGCTATGGCATTGTGCATGCTCTCCGTCAGGGCATGGGCAGCGGTGACTGTCATTCCCTACATTGCAGAGCAGGCGATAGGGAAAGCACCCAGCTTAAAGGTGTATATGACCGGCTCCAAGATACAGAAGACATCGCAGGTTACGGGAGCCATCGGGGATATTGCTTTTGCGCAGGATGGGGATATTGCCACATTCCGCGAGAGCGGCGAGGCGATTTCCTATATTATCCTCATGGATAATTCCGGCTCTGTCAATGAGGCGCAATTTGAGGAAGCGAAAAGGCAGCTGGAGGGGATACGTCAATCCCTCAGGGAAAATGACGCAATGGCCTTATATACGGTGGGAGCCGACACCCCTCAGGGGGAGAAGACCTTGATTTTTGAGCGGGAAGTGGGGGCAAAGGACAAAAAGGACAAAAAAACAGACTGTGAAGCCATACAGGCGATTCCATATATGAATACGCCTGAGAGCGTGACGGTGCTTTACCGTTCGCTGAACCAGATACTGCAGGAACAGTCATCGCCTAAGAGGCGCACCATTGTCCTGTTGATTACAGATGGAGAGGATGACTCGAAGGGAAAAGACATCGACAATGTATCCACGGCAAATACGGTGAAGGAAGCGTCCGTTCCTGTCTATGGCATTGTGTTGAATGCGAAGCCTACATCGACTGGGGAGTATGAGAAGCAGGATGGGAAGATAGAGTATACGAAGAATGAAATCCTCGCTGCAAAAAACTGCCGGGGATATTATTGTGACTGCAGTGTGGATGTGACTGTGGAGAGCGTGCAGAATGCATTTCAGACGATTCAGACGATTCTGCAGGATGAGACCTATGTGCTGAAGCTGAAAGCGCCCACCAACCGGGCTGCCGGGAAGGGGAGCCTTGCCCTGACTGTGGACAACAACGCTGTGGACGCCGTGACGGTGGATTATTCGGATTATGAAGAGGATAAGGACGCCCCGGAGATTGCGGGCGCAGTGGAGGAAACAGGGAGCAATTCTATTGCCTTCACGCTGCAGGATAAAAACGGCGTCAATATGGCGGACGTGAATGAGCTGTCCAATTACAGCGTGCAGGCTGCCGGAAAAGACGGCAGGGCTTGGGCGGTTGATTCCGTGAATGCCGTTGCGAAGGGCAGCGGGGCGACGGTCACGCTGACAGTCTCAGAGGATTTCTTTAATGATGATTATACGCTGCGCTGCAGCAATATCAGGGACACTTCGCAGAATGAAAATAAGATGGACGCCACGGTGGAGTTTTCCATTGAAAAAGGATTGGATGCGAAAAAAGCTGCGTTCCAGGAGGCGTTGCAGTCTTACTGGTGGATTGGACTGATAGCGCTGGTTATCATAATCGGCTGCATACTGATTCTCGTAATCCGCAAGAAGCGCATGGAGGTGGCGGGGGTGAAACCGGATGAATTGCAGAAGGCAGAGAGCCGGGAAATCCGCCTTACCATCACGGACCGCAAGGGAACCAT
>CAOKUK010000268.1 GCA_948472595.1 uncultured Eubacterium sp. | reverse complement strand
CGCGGTTTTTAATTGGCAGCCTTATTATTGCATCCGTTTTTTGCGTGATACTCTTTGCTTACCAGGCTGCAAGGATGAATCAGAAGGGGGCGGATACCATCCGTGATGTGGGCGGGGTCTATATGTCGGGCATGAGCGAGCAGGTTGCCATGCATTTCGGGACTACAATCGAATTGCGCCTGTCTCAGGTGGGGGCGTTGGCAAGCTCTCTGCAGGCGGGGTACGGCAAGGGGAATGCCCTGGAGGTGTCCTTAACGTACAATGCCCGGGCGAGAGGGTTTGAGTACTTGGCCTTTTATACAAGCAAGGGGCAATTTCAGATGCTTTACGGGATGCAGCTGCATGCAGTTGAGCAAGAGGCTTTTTTGGAATCGCTGGCTTCTGGGAAGGAAAAGGTCACAGTAGGCAGTGACATAAATGGGGACGATGTGATTTTGATGGGCATCCCAGTGGCATATGCCCTGGATAGTGGGGAAGAGTGCGTTGCGCTGGTGGCTGGGTTCCCCACAAGCTATTTTATCAATACACTTTCACTGGATGAAAAAGACTCTCTGGTCAATTACTCCATTATCAGCAGGGATGGGACATTCATTATCCGCGGCAAGGGGATGGAGGGCAAGGATTATTTTGACAGGGTGAAGACCCGTTATGAGGACATGGACTACCAATCCGCAGAACAGTTCATAGAGGATTTGGGGGAGGCGATGGATTTAGGCAGGGATTTTACAGGCCATGCTTCTGTCAAGGGGGAGATGCGGAACCTATACTGCACGAAGCTGCCCTATTCAGAATGGTACCTGATTCTGGCCATGCCTTATGGCATCATTGATGAGTCCATTGCTGGGCTGGGAAGCGAATGGTCCCATACGGCCATTGGGGAATGCCTGATGATTATCGTGATACTCCTGTTGGTGTTTTCGGAGTATTTCCGCATGATTCGGAGGCAGATGCGGGCATTGGATAAAGCCAGGAGGTCTGCAGAGCGGGCGAATAAGGCCAAAAGCGAGTTCCTTTCTAATATGAGCCATGATATCCGCACGCCGATGAACGGCATTATCGGCATGACGGCCATTGCCAGCGCCAATTTGGGGGACCGCAAGCAGGTGCAGAGCTGTTTGAATAAGATTACCGCTTCCAGCAGGCAATTGCTAGGCCTTATTAACGATATACTGGATATGTCGAAGATTGAAAGCGGGAAGATGATGCTGAACCTGGAGGAGGTTTCTCTGCCAGAAGTCATGCATAATATTGTGGGCATCATGCAGTCGCAGACCCGGGAAAAGCGGCAGGATTTCAATGTGTATGTCCGGGATGTGCCTGTGGAAACCGTGTGCTGCGACAACAAGCGTCTGAACCAGATTCTGCTGAATCTGCTGGGAAATGCCGTGAAGTTCACGCCGGAGAAAGGGACGGTTCAGGTCATGCTCTATGAGGAGGAGTCGCCCAAGGGAGATGCTTATATACATATCCATTTTTGCGTAAAGGACAACGGCATTGGCATGGCTCCGGAATTCCAGGACAAGATTTTTGAGTCTTTTGCCCGGGAGGACAGATTCCGCACCCAGAAGGCAGAGGGGGCTGGGCTTGGCATGGCTATCACGAAGTATATTGTGGACGCTATGGATGGGAGGATTGAATTTACCAGCGAGCAGGGCAAAGGCAGCGAGTTCCACATTATGCTGGATTTGAAAAAAGCGCTGAAGGATGATGAGGAAGAGATGCAGCTCCCAGGCTGGGAGGCGCTGGTAGGGGGTGCAGACGCTGTGAGCTGCGCCAGCACGATTGCCTCCTTAAAGTCCATTGGAATGAAGGTGGAATGGGCAGTGGACGACAGGGATTTGCTGGAGAAGGTGGAGAAACGGCACAAGGAGCAGCGGGATTACCAGATTATCCTGCTGGATTGGAGGCTGCCCAAGAAGGGCGGCATCCATGTCGTCCAGGAATTGCGGAAGCGGCGCCAGTGCAGGACGCCTATCCTGCTGGTATTGGATGGGAATTGGAATGGGATAGAGGCGGAGGCCAGGGCGGCAGGCGTGGATGGCTTTATTGCCAAGCCCTTGTTCCGGTCTACCTTGTATTGCCATATCAAAGAGTTTTTGGATGAGCGAAAGGAGCCGGCGGAGCTTCCCAAGGATACATCTGAGCTCTTTGCGGGCAAGCGGGTGCTGTTGGCGGAGGACAATGACCTAAACTGGGAAATTGCAAATGAGCTGCTGTCTTCCATGGGGCTGGAGCTGGATTGGGCAGAGAATGGGAAGGCTTGCCTGGAAAAATTTAGCCAGTCTGACAATGGGTGGTATGACGGCATATTGATGGATCTTCGCATGCCCTTGATGACAGGGTTTGACGCCGCTAAGGCAATCCGGGCGCTGGAACGGGAGGACGCCAAATCCATTCCCATCATTGCCATGAGCGCCGATACCTTTGAGGATGATGTGCGTAGGTGCCTGGAATGCGGCATGAATGACCATGTGGCAAAGCCCATTGACATTCAGGAGGTCACCAGCGCCTTGCTGAAATATCTGGGAAACCATAAAAGATGAGGGAGTGAATATGAGATTTTTCAAAGAAAGGAATAAGCAAGCCATGAAAAGGTTTCTTGCATGGATCTTTGCCATGCTTTTGGCCATCAATGCTTCTGCCTGCGGCGGCCAGACTTTGGAGCCTTCTGATGCGGAGGGAGAAGATGGAGAGGAAAAACAGGAAGAGGTCAATATTGCGTTGTGGACCTATCCAGTTGGCAATTGGGGGGAATCGACGACGGTGGCAAACCTGTTGGGCAAGTTCAATAATCAGTACCCTAATATCCATGTGTCGGTCAAGCACCTTCAATACAGTGACGGGGACAGCCTCATAGAGGAGGCCATTGCAAAAGGGGAAGCGCCTGACCTGGTGTTCGAAGGGCCAGAGCGCCTGGTGGCTCATTGGGGTGAGGAAGGGCTTATGGCGGATTTGTCTGATTTATGGGAGAAAGAGCCTTCCAGCAAAATTTACGATGTTGTCCGCAACGCCTGCCAGCACAGAGGCGGGGCCTATTACGAGTACCCCATCTGCATGAACACCCATTGCATGGCAATAAATTATGAAATGTTCCAGGAGGCAGGCGCATTGCAATATATTAATGAAGAAAGCCATACTTGGACAACGGATGGGTTTGTGAAGGCTGTCCAGGCTTTGGTGGAGCATGGGCAGTCCCAGGTGGGCGCTGTATACTGTAAGGGTCAGGGCGGGGACCAAGGGACCCGCGGCCTGGTGAACAATTTGTATGGGGGGAGGTTTACGGACAGCGGCCATACGGTCTATGCTGTGGACAGCAAGGAAAACATTAAGGCTCTGGAGCTATTGTATGGCTTGGAGGGCATCCGCTTCGACCCAAAGCTGGAGGGCGCCGATGAGATTAGCCAATTCATCAGCGGTGACCTTGCCATGGCTTTTTGCTGGAACGGCGCCTTGGAAATCAGCCAGACCATAGCCCACCCCAAACGTGATTTTGACATTTTCCCCATGGCTTTCCCCACGGAAGGGGCAGAGCCTGTGCTCCAGGGAGGGATTTGGGGGTTCGGCGTGTTTGACAATGGGGATGCAACAAAGGTGGAGGCCGCCAAGACGCTCATTTCCTTTATGGCGATGGAGGATGAGCCTTATAAGAGGGCTGTATTGGCATCGACCAATTGGCCGGTTCGGGATATTGGCGATATCTATGTAAATGACGCCTTAATGACGGAATACGGAATATTCAACCAATACCAAGGGGACTATTACCAGGTGACGCCAGGGTGGACGAAGGCGCGCACAGCTTGGTGGGAGATGCTGCAGAAGGTAGGAAAGGGGATGAAGCCTGGCCAGGCGGTAAAGGAATTTTCAGAAGCTGTGGGGAAGGGGACAGATTAGTTTTTTGCTAAAAAGTTTTTTACGATTTCTTCATAATTTCTTTCGAAATCTTTATGTTTCTTTTAGAAATTGTCCACAGTTTGCACACATTTATGTTTTATACTCTTTTTATCAAATGAAGTTGATAGCACAAACAAGCGCGCACCGTTATCAGCTTCGACTAAAAAAAATTTAACTTTATTTGATGAAGTTGGTTTACATAGAGTGAGAGTGGTTGGTGCCACCGCCCAAGATGTGGCACCCCATGAAACATTTCATAAATTTACTC
>CAOKUK010000267.1 GCA_948472595.1 uncultured Eubacterium sp. | reverse complement strand
ATAAGAAAGAGATTAACGTGGCGCAATACAAGGGCTTCTCCGGCAGATTCGGCAGCTATGCCCAAAGAGGAGGCGGCGCCAGCATGCTCCGCCTGCGCCTGACAGGCGGGGAAATCAACAAAGATCACTTAAAATTCATTGTGGACAGCATCCAAAAATACCAGGTTCCCCTTACCCACCTCACCACTTGCCAAAGCCTGCAATTCCATGACCTATCCAAATCCCAGGTATGCGACTTGGCAGAAGAGTCCTTTGCCCATGGCATCGTCACCTTAGGCGGCGGCGGGGATTATCCCAGGAACGTCATGTGCTCCCCCTTGTCTGGCGTACAGCAAAAGGAATTCTTTGACGTGCTGCCCTATGCGAAGGCTGCGGCAGATTACTTAATGGGCGTGTTCGATAAAGTGAAGCTTCCCCGAAAGCTAAAGGTATGCTTTTCCAACAGCGAAGAGAATACCACCCATGCCACCTTCCGCGACTTGGGATTCGTGGCTACTGCGCAAGGGGATTTTGACGTGTACAGCGCCGGCGGCCTGGGGAGGGAACCGCGCATGGGCGCACTGGTGTCTTCCGGGATGGCTCCTTCTAAAATCCTTTATGCCATCAAGGCCATGGTGGATACCTTTGTGGCCTATGGCAATTATGAGAACCGGGGCAAAGCCCGCACCCGTTTCATGCAGGAGACCCTGGGAACGGACGGATATGTAAAGGCCTACCAGGAAAAGCTAGAGCAAGCCCTGGCAGAGGGCGGTCTGGATCTTGACGTGGAATCCCCGGCCTTTACAGCGCCCATAGCAAAGCGCGGGGACGGACAAGCCCTCTCCCATCCCAGGGCAATCCCCCAAAAGCAGGAAGGCCTGTACGCCGTGCGCTTCCATCCGATTGGCGGCAGCCCAGAGCCTGCCTTCTTCTGTGAATTGTATGACGCCATCCTTCCTATGGAAGAAGTGAAAGTGCGCATTTCCCCGGAACAGAGCCTTTATATCATCAATTTGACGGCCAGCGAGGCGGAAAAAATCCTGGCATTGACCGCAGACGGCGCCAATACGCCCTTTGAAGCTTCCATCGCCTGCATCGGCGCCTCTATCTGCCAAGTTGGGGCGAGGGATTCCCAGAAGCTTTTAAAATCCTGCGTCCAAGCCGTGCGGGATGCGAAGCTCCCAGAAAATGCGCTGCCGCAAATCCACATCTCCGGCTGCCCCTCTTCCTGCTCTGCGCACCAAATTGCGTCCCTTGGATTCCGCGGCGGCGTAAAGCAGACGCCGGATGGGCCAAAGCCTGCTTTTGCCGTGTATGAAAGCGGATGTGACATCCAAGGGAAGGAAGCCTTTGGAACGGACTTGGGGGTCATTACAGAAGAGGAAATCCCCTCCTTCTTGGTGGAGCTTGGGCAGGAGGCTGCGTCACTGGGAATAGGGTATGAATCCTTCCTACAGAACCATCGGGACAAATTCTTAGAAATCATCCAAAAATATGCCTAAAAAGGCAAAAATGGGCATGCACCCCAAACGCCATATGCGCCTGGATGCATGCCCATCCTGTTTTCCCGCCAAACAGCGGCAACGCCCTTATTACGCCGTTTCTTTTACGAATACGTCTTTGCCAAGCCCGCACCAGGGGCATACCCAATCATCCGGCAAATCCTCAAAGGCGGTGCCAGGGGCAATCCCATTTTCGGGATCCCCAGCCTGGGGGTCATACACATAGCCGCATGGCTCGCATAAATATTTATCCATGTCGCTTCTCCTTCCTGATTTTTCATGAGATCAGCCATTCCCTGCCTTCCTATAAACATGCCCCCATATCGAAAAAATATACGCAATGCCGCAAGATAAGCCCTCACCCGCACCTTTCTGCCAGAATCTCTGCCAGTGCGTTTCCGCTGCTGGTGTGGCACCGCACCACGTCCGCCTGGGACTTTTCCGCCTCCTCTAAGGCACAGCGAACCATTTTATGGGATACTGTGTTGGTAAAAAGCACCACTAAATCCGGCCTGCCAATCTTTTCTTTTAAATTTCCTGACATCTGCGTAAACACTTTTGCCTTACATTTATGCTGCCTGCATATCTTTTTGTATTGGCAGACCATCCGGTCATGCCCTCCAATAATCACTACGCTCAAGCCCTCTCCATCCCCCTTGCCTTTAAGGTGCTGCCTTCTTTGTAAGGGCGAAGCAACAGGTAAAGGAACCCTGCCGCCAAGATTAAGGCTGCGGCTGTCCCCAGCCCAAATGCGCCCATGACGACCCAGCTTCCAATCTGGTAGATGCACAGCGCCGCCACATAGGCCAGCAGGCATTGGTATCCAATTGCAAACCAGAACCAACGGATATTGTTCATTTCCCGCTTCATCGCCCCCATTGCCGCAAAGCAGGGCGCACACAACAGATTAAAAACAAGGAAAGAATAGGCCGCCACTGCCGTCATATGCCCTGCCAAGCTTCCCCAAACTTCCGTTCCGTCTTCCGCCATTTCCGCAAAGCCAAAAAGAATGCCAAAGGTGCTGACCACGTTCTCTTTTGCGACCAATCCCGTGATTGCCGCCACTGCAGACTTCCAGTCCCCCCATCCAAGCGGAACGAAAATCCATGCAATTGCATTCCCAATGGAGGCCAAAATGCTATGGTCGATTTCCATATCCTCCAGCATGCAAAACTCTCCATCCACCCATCCAAAATACGTCGTGAACCACACAAAGATGGTGGACAGCAAGATAACCGTGCCTGCCTTTTTGATAAAGGACCATCCCCTCTCCCACATGCTCCGCAGCACATTGCCAACCGTGGGCAGATGGTAGGCAGGAAGCTCCATGACAAAAGGCGCCGGCTCCCCCGAGAACATCCGGGTCTTTTTCAAAATAATGCCAGAACAGATAACGGCTGCAATTCCCACAAAAAATGCGCTCCAGGAAACCCACCATGCATTGCCGAAAAAGGCGCCGGCAATCAATGCGATGATTGGCAGCTTTGCCCCGCATGGAATAAAGGTGGTGGTCATAATGGTCATCTTGCGGTCCCTGTCATTCTCAATCGTCCGGGACGCCATAATCCCCGGCACGCCGCAGCCGGTCCCAATCAGCATCGGGATAAAGGATTTCCCAGAAAGCCCAAATTTGCGGAAAATGCGATCCATGATAAAGGCAACCCTTGCCATGTAGCCGCACCCTTCTAAGAATGCCAGGAAAATGAAAAGCACCAGCATCTGCGGCACAAAGCCCAGGACGGCGCCCACGCCAGCCACAATGCCATCCACAATCAGCCCCTGAAGCCAGGCAGCGCAGCCTATGGCCTCCAAGCCGCCAGAAACCAGGCTCGGGACAGAGGGCACAAACAGCCCTTCTATGCCCAAGAAATTCCAGCCATCGGTGAACACGCCGTCATTAACCCAATCCGTAGCCCAGGCGCCCACCGTAGTCACAGAGACATAGTATACCAAAGCCATCACTGCCGCAAAAATCGGCAATGCCAAGATGCGGTTCGTGACAATCCGGTCTATTTTATCCGAAAGCACAATCCCGCCCTTGCCCTGCCTGGCGCAGCACTCCTTTATCATGGAGGAGATATACACATAGCGCTCGTTGGTGATGATGCTCTCCGCATCGTCGTCCAATTCCGCCTCTATGGCCTTGATTTCCGCTTCCACATTCGGGACATGCTGCATCTGTGCATGGATTTTTGCATCCCTCTCCAGTAATTTAATGGCAAAGAAACGCCTCTGCCCTTTTGCAACCTCAGAGCCGATTTTATCTTCAATGGCATGCAGTGCGCATTCCACTTCTGGGGAAAATTCATGCACTGCTTTGCTTGCCTGCCTGTTGCGGGCAGCCTGCACCGCCATCTCTGCGGCCTCCTTGACCCCTGCGCCCTTCAAAGCGGAAATCTCCACCACCGGGCACCCTAACTTCTTGCTGAGCTTGGCGCTATGTATCTGGCCGCCATTTTTTGCCACCACGTCCATCATGTTCACTGCCATCACCACCGGAATCCCCAGCTCCAATAGCTGGGTGCTCAAGTACAGGTTCCTCTCCAGATTCGTCCCATCCACAATGTTCAAGATGGCGTCTGGGCGTTCCCCGATCAGGTAATTCCTCGCCACAACCTCTTCTAAGGTATAGGGGGATAGGGAATAGATTCCCGGCAGATCCATGATGGCCACGTCCTTATGCCCCTTC
>CAOKUK010000266.1 GCA_948472595.1 uncultured Eubacterium sp. | reverse complement strand
ATGTAATAGTATAATTTCCAATTGCGAAACTTGTGCTTTTTTTGTATATGGAACTTTTTAGTATGCTTAAGAGAAATGTATGATATAAAGATAATAAACAGAGATATAGATAGCGAAAAACCCTTTGAACTCCAGTAACAAATTGCTTGCAAGAATAACAGGATAAGGAGGAACCAGATATGGCATTACCAGCAGAAAAGGCTCGGCATACGTTTGCGGACGCCCTCGCATGGAATGAAGCGAAACGTGTAGAAATCATCAACGGCGAATTGTTTCTGATGGAGACGCCGTCCAGAATCCACCAAGAAATCAGCGGCGAGTTATTCCGCCAGCTTGCCAACTTCCTGGAAGGAAAACAGTGCAAGGTCTATCACGCCCCCTTCGGCGTCCGGCTCTTTGAGCAGGATGGGGACAGCCCGGAGGATGTGGACACATTGGTGGAGCCGGACATTTCCGTGATTTGCGATAAGAGCAAACTGGACAAATACGGCTGCAAAGGAGCGCCAGATATGGTTGTTGAGATTTTATCCCCTTCCTCCCTTCGGCATGACAGGCTTGTGAAGCTGAACCTGTACCAGAAAGCCGGGGTTCGGGAATACTGGATTGTGGATCCAGAAAACAAAGCTGTGCAGGTGTTCTTACAGAATGGCAACGGCTTCCTTCTTATTTATGAAGAATACAGCCATAAAGATGTGGGAAAAGTCAATGTGCTTGACGGCTGTTTTATCGAGTTTGAAAAAGTATTTCCTGAATAAAATTGCTGGAATCCTGTCAAGGCAAGGGTTTCCACCTTGACAGGATTTTGACTTTTCTTTCCTATTTTTTCGTGGTAACTGTTTTTACGCTTGACCATTCGGAACAAAGCGTCAATTTCATCAAAATCTTCCCATACAAACGTTTATGGATTCACCACTTTATATCATTACTACTACTCACAAAACCTTATACAATTCATCTGCCCCAGGCGGAACCAGGAAGCGCTTCTCTTCCCCATTTTGCACCACCCGGTCATTCCCCCCTGTGGCCTTTCCGATTACCACCGCCGGAATCCCTCTCTTTTCCAGCTTGCGCACCAGCCCGTTCCCATCCGGGGACGCCATCAGCATGCAGCCGCTGGAAATCAGCTCATAGGGATTGATTTGGAAAAGCTCACAGACCTCGATGGTCTCCTGGCGCACCGGTATTTTCTTCAAATCAACCTCCAGGCCAATGCCGGAGCTCTCGGCCAGCTCCCACAGCGCCCCAAAGATTCCCCCTTCTGTCACGTCATGCATGGCGCTGACGCCAGCCTCCACCGCCACGGACGCCTCCGGCAGCACGGACAGGAAACGGTCGAACCCTTTGGCCTCCTCCACCAGCCACTTGGGGTAGCGTTCCAGCAGCTCCCGCTCCTTTTCCTTGGCCAAAATGGAAGTGCCCTCCAGGCCAACCCATTTTGTCGCCACAATGTCGTCCCCTGCATTGGCTCCAGAGGTAGTAACCAGCCTGCCTTCCTTGGCCTTGCCAACGCCGCAGACATTCACCAGGGGCTGGCAGACCGCCCGGGTCACTTCCGTATGCCCTCCCATAATCTGTATCCGGTACTGCCCGCAGGCCTCCTCCACCTGGCTCATAATGTCCTTCAAATCCCTTTCCTCGCTCCCCTCTGGAAGCAATATGGTCAGCATGACGCCCACCGGCTCTGCCCCTGCGGAGGCCAAGTCATTCATCGTGACATGCACCGCCAGCCGCCCAATATCCTCCGCCGTCCCTGTAATCGGGTCTGTGGAGATTACAAACACCTCATCATCCTCCAGCTTCACCGCCGCACAATCCTCCCCTACGCCGGCTCCCATCAAAACCTCCTCTCGCTGGCTTCGAATCTGGCGCAGCACTGACCTCTTCAGCACACTCTCTGGCACCTTCCCAACTTTCATGCCGCAGCTCCTTCCTCTTCCCTGAACGGGCACAATCTATCCATATACAGAAACTGTCAAGAAACAACCCCTCTTTGTCTAAGTCATTCCTTGACAGTTTTTTCCTAAACTCTATTTATTCCCGCAAGCAATGAGGAAAATAGCCATGCTTGCATGGGTATTTGACTTTTCTTTCCCTTCGGATGAGCCACCCCATCTGGCTTGCCGCCTATAGCCTGCTATCAGCCTTCCGCCCCTTCTTCGTCTCCGGGTTCCTCTGGAGCCTGGGGTGCGTCACCGCCGCCTTCTGGATTGCCGCCGCCTTCCGGATTGCCGCCTTCTGGCTGCTGGCCTCCCTCACCCGGCTGGCCTTCTCCTGGCTGCTGGTCTCCCTCGCCTGGCTGCTGGCCGCCTTCTCCCGGCTGGCCTTCTCCTGGCTGCTGGCCCGCCGCTGCCGCCGCATCGGCTTCTGCCTGCTGCTGGGCGGCTGCCGCTGCCGCAAGGGCTGCGTCATTCCATTGGGCAATCGCCGCATCTATGGCGCCCCTGCTCTGGCTGCCAATCGCCGCATTCATGGCTCCCACAGCCGAGGGATTGCCAGAGGCAGTCCCTACCTGTATAATCGTAGGCGATGCATTATAGGTACTCTTGTTAAACACTTCCCGGCTTTCTTCCACGCCGTCCACAGTCACGACCTTCCACAGCTGGGCAGTGTACCCGGTATGGGAGGACTGGGTCTGGGAAATGTAGCCGATGGGCTTCCCCGGAGCCGCCTGGTACTGGGTCCCTGGCTGGGTGGTGGACAATGTCTCGCTGACAAAGGACACCTCCCGGTTGGCAGGCCTGGTCTCATGGCCGAAAATATTGAAATAAATCTGCCTGTCCGCCGTATAGCCTTCAATATAAATGGGGGCGTCCGTATTATTCACGAACTTTAAGTCTTTATAAGTCCCTGCAATGGCCGCATCGGCGGATGGGTCTACATAATTTACAATCATGGAGTGGTTCGACCGCTCCGTCACCTCCAGCTCTGCGCGGATGACTGCATTATAAAGCGTTGTGGATACTTGGCAGATTCCGCCGCCATAAGTCTCCACGGTGGTGCCATTCTCATAGGAGCCGGCCAGCTCATACCCATGCTCTGCGTCAAAGGGGCTGACAGCCTCATATACGGAAAAGCTGTCTCCCGGGTAAAGCAGCGCGCCATTAATCAGGTTCGCCCCATTCTCCACATTCTTGGAACGGCCTGAGCCGGAACTGGAATAAGAAGTATGAAAGCTGCCCAGAAGATCCTTCACCTTGGCAAATTCCTCCTCCGTGCCTCTGGGGTTCACCACATCCGCCACCAGCTCCACGGTGCCGGAGCCGCCGTCCCATTCCTTGGCAAAATACTCGTTCAGCACCTCTAAGGATTTCTCCACATTCACGGTCACGCCTTGGCTGCCTGGCGTAATGTCAAACCCGCCTTCCACCCTGGTCAAGACGGCGTCCACCGCCTCGGTGTTCAGCTTCTCGGCATTGGCCTTAAGCAGCTGCTCCACCTTCTGGCTGTCCACTTCAAAGGAAAGGCCATAGACCCTGTCCTCGTTTTCCAAATCCTTCATGGCCTTGTAACGGGTAATCAAATTGCCGCTCTTCCCAAGGCTTGCCGCCTCTTTCACAATCTCCGGATTGCGCCAGGACAGACCCAGCTGGGATATCGGAATCTGCGCCGTGTTCTTCCCAGCCTGGATGGTGATAATCTGGCTCTGGATGCCCTTCATATATTCTTCTACCGCCGCCTTTGCTTCCTCCTGGGTCATCCCCCCCACGAATATATCGTCAAAATACACCCGCTTGGGAAGGGTGTCTGTCTCTTTCACCTCTGCGTTTGCAGGAATCGCAAGCAGGGCTGCAAGCCCAAAAGCCAACAGCATGCCGGCAACAGCCACGTATTTCTTCCAACTTCTCTTCATTCCCTCATCTCCTACTAAATATGCTATGATTATAGTCTGCAACGTAACAATCCCATACTTCTCAGTTACTGTACAGCTACAATTCTAACATAATGGCTAAACTTTTCAAGACACGAAAACAACGAATTTCATTGACATTACCAGCCTGTTTCTGTATATTATGAACAGGCGCAAACCCTGGCGCAGCGCACAGCTGCGACAAGCTGCCGCCCCTTAGACAAAGGCGGCGAGGAACAAGGACACCACCATAGACAAGACCAGGATTACGGCGACGACTGCCGCAAAGGTCTTTTTGGTCTTTGGGTTGTTAAAGTTCATCTGTGCTCACC
>CAOKUK010000265.1 GCA_948472595.1 uncultured Eubacterium sp. | reverse complement strand
AAACCACTTTTCTTCCTTGTCATCTTGTTACCTCCTGATTGCTTTCATTTTCTGTATCCACACGGAAAAAACCATTCGTCAAATCCTTCAGCGCGCCTGTGATTTCCCAGCTGCCCCGCCGCAGGCTGCCGACAAAGCCGCCTTCCCGCACCCCATCCTGTGCCTGAGGGCTTTCCTGCTGCTCCTGCAGCTGCTGGGCGCGCTGCCCTTTTGACTGCGCCAAGTCCATATTTTGCAAGTCCGTGGTAAGCACCAAAAGGAAGATGGAAACGGTGACGGCGAGCCCCACCTTCATGCTGTACAAAAACAGCTGCATCTGGCGGGAGGTCTTCTTGAGCTTCTGGACAGCTTTCATATCCAGCTGATGCGCCCTGCCCTGGATTTCCTCTTTCAGGTACCTTGGGGGGGCAGGCATGGATGCGTCCAGCCCTTCCATCCAATCCCCAAACCGCTCCGCACAGAAAGTGCAGACCCCGATATGGCCAAGGAAAGCCGCCTCTTCCTCTTCCTTTAGGCGCCCCTCCTGCCAGTCGCAGAAAAGATCCCTGTCAATGTGGGCGGCCAAGGCCGCGCCGTCCCCTTGCCGCTTTTTTCCGATATGCTCCCTTGTCATCTGGCAGCCCTCCCTTCCATTTGTTTCTTAATCATCGCCTTTGCCCGGTAAATCTGGGTCTGAATGGTCTTGAGCCCTTTCCCGGCCTCCTGGGCGATTTCCTTTGCAGTCTTTTCCTTGTAAAAATGCTCTGTGGCCACTTCCTTGTAGGGGCTTTTCAAGCTTTGACAGATAGTGTAGACATAATCTTTGGACTCCTGCTGCAGATAGGCTTCCTCGGGGCTTGCTTTCTGGTCCCTTAAATCTTCAAAATACGTATCTTCCTTTGGCTCGCTGCGCCTTGCGGCGCTCTTCCTGAAATCCAGCCCCTTGTTGGTGGCAATTTTGCAAATCCATGCCTTCTCATAGTCCCGTTGGAAGGTGGCGAGGTTCTTATAGACGGATAAAAAAGTCTCTTGCGCCAAATCCTCTGCGTCAAATTGGTTGCCTGTCATCTTAAAGCAGATGGAATAGACCAATTTCCCATAAGTGTCCAACAAATAGCCAAAATATTCTTCTTTATCGATTTTATCCGCCCCCTTCCTGCCAAGGACGCCCCTTCCGGCTCCCTTGCGCTTCTTTCACTATCTGTTCATATACTATAACGAAGGCGGCGTGCGGAAGTCTTCAAAAAATAAAAAAATTGAAAAAATCGGATGCCAAAGCATGTCCTGCTTTTGGCATCCGATTCCTCTGCTTTCCATCCCCTCCTATGTTCAGCCCCCTGCCGGGAAAGCTTCCAGACTGGCGGCGCGTCCCCCCATAGCCCCTCTTCTTATTGCGCCAGCAGCTCCTCTGCAAGGGCTTCCATCTCCGCCACATTTGCCTCCTTCATGGCGGACTTGATGGATACCGTCTTCTCGCAGACAGAGATTTCCTTCATCTGCTCTAAGAGGCTGCGCATCTGCTTGGCTGCCACAGGCGCCCAGGAGCCGTTCTCCATCAACGCCACCCTGCGCTTCTGGAAGTTCTTGCTCTTTAGGTGGTGCAGGAAATCCTCCATGCAGGGGAATATCCCCCCATCATAAGTGGCTGCCGCAAGAACCATCTTGTCATAGCGGAAGGCGTCTTCTACGGCCTCCGCCATGTCGTCCCTGGACAAATCCGTAATCGCCACCTTCTTGGCCCCCTTAGCCTCCAAGATTTCCTTCATCTTAATGGCTGCCTGCCTGGTGTTGCCATGGATGGAGGCATAGGCCACCAGCACGCCCTCATCCTCCGGCTGGTAGCTGCTCCAGGTGTTGTATTTCCCGATGTAATATTCCAGGTTCTCCTTTAAGATAGGGCCGTGCAGCGGGCAAATCATCGCAATGTCAAGGCCTGCGGCCTTCTTAAGCAGGGACTGCACCTGTGCGCCGTATTTCCCCACAATGTTGAAATAATACCGCCTGGCCTCGCAAGCCCAGTCTTCCTCCGCATCCAAGGCGCCGAACTTCCCGAACCCGTCAGCGGAAAACAGGATTTTCTCAGATTTCTCATAGGATACCATCACCTCCGGCCAATGCACCATGGGCGCCATCACAAACGTCAGCTCATGGCTGCCTAAGCTTAAGGTATCCCCTTCCTTCACCACAACGGAGCGGCCGGACAGATCCATGTCAAAAAACTGGGAAATCATGGGGAAGGTCTTGGCGTTCCCCACCACTTTCATGTCCGGGTACTTCTCCGCAAGCACCTTGATATTCGCCGCATGGTCCGGCTCCATATGAGAGACCACCAGGTAGTCCACCTTCCTGCCAGCCAAGGCCTGCTCCAGGTTCTCCAACCATGCTTCCCGCCTGCGGGCGTCCACCGTGTCCATGACGGCCACCTTCTCATCCAAAATCACGTAAGAATTATAGGATACGCCATTGGGGACGACATATTGGCTTTCAAACAAGTCAAGGTCCCTATCATCCGCCCCAATGTACAAAATGGAATCTGTTACCGTAATGTCTTTCATGTTCGCTTCTCCTCCTGCTTCTATCATTTCATCTATTCTCATCTGCAATCGCTCTGACAACTACTTTATTTTACTTTTTTGGGATATATTCGTCAATACCTTTCCTGTACTTTTTCCAGAACAAGGAAGCGCAGACCAAATCTTTGCGTCTGCGCCTTGCAACCGGAATTTTTTCCCCTGTGACAATGGCAGCCTCGTCAACATATTAGGCTATACATAAGGAAATGAATCCCCCTCTCCTGCCCATAAGCGCCCATCATCCGCCTTGCGGCGTCATGCACATGAGGCCCATCACCACATATGGCCACCCTCAAATCTATCTTCTTATCCATTTCCTTCCCGCCCTCTCCCAATTTATTCCTGCATGCACAGGGTTCTTGATTCGATTTATCTGCTTGCGCAAAAACTTTTGCACTTTCTACATTATATGTAATAATTTTCCATAAGTCAAGTTCAAGCTTACGTTCTTAGGCCTTCATTTTCCTTATGTGCAGTAAAAAAGCTGCCACAAATAGCCGAACGCTTCCTGTGACAGCTTTCTTTTGAATTATTCGGAATCATGGAGGCAATGCAAGATTGCCTCCATCGGCACAGCATAGGCGAACCCATACACAACCTCCCCATTCAAATCCTTTGTGCGGAAGGAGGTAATGCCAATTAGCTGGCCATTCTCATCTAAAAGCGCACCCCCGCTGCTTCCATTTGCAATATTCAAATCGCACTGGATGACTTCCCTTGTAATCCCATCGTATTCCATCTTAATCTGCGGGATGCTGACAATGCCCTTTTCCATGGAAATGCCATAATTCAGCGCATTTCCAATGGCATACACGCTATCCCCAAAATCTATGGCAGAGGAATCCCCTAGCGGGATGCTGCAAAAGCCAATGTCTTTGTCGGCGAAGCTCAGAACAGCGATATCCAATTCCAAATCATATTTTAACAATTTTGCCTCATGGTAATCCTCTTCTGACGCCATCCTTATAAAATAGCCGTCGTAGGGCAGGAATTCCCGGTTTCTTTTGTATAACACCAAATGCGCATTGCTGATAAGCGTGCCCTCTTCATCTATGGCAACTGCTGTGCCAAAATTATCTGTGTGAGATTTAGAAACGGCCTTCAATTCCACAATTCCCTTAACAGACTGCTGAAAAATGTAATTTGCATCCTTGCCCCCTGCATTGCCCAAAGCAAAAAGCGCAATGCAGGATAAAGCAATGCCAGATAACATCCACACTATCCTACTCTTCCATCGTTTTTCTTGGTTCATACGGCTGCTGCTCCAATACAAATGTCTCTCCATCACATTCAAAGTAGTTGTCTGTGATGATTGTGAGGTAAAGCTTGTCTTTTTTTATCTTGCATTCGGCAAGCCATACAAGATCTTCCTCATAACCTTTAGAATTTTTCTCATAAAAGTAAATTCGCGTTCCGTCATTTTCAAATCCTGTTTCCGTTTCTTTCATTTCTCCATCAATTTCTATATAAGCCTCATAATTATGAATATGTTGGGTTCCAATATAGATATAGGGAGAATCGCACACCCATGCCATCTCATAATCCCAAACTTTTTTCCCTATTTTTAAACATCCTGGCAATAGAATTACCATACAAAAAACTGCTGTAAAAATTAGAATTTTACCCTTTTTTCTCTTTTTTT
>CAOKUK010000264.1 GCA_948472595.1 uncultured Eubacterium sp. | reverse complement strand
ATAAAAATTTTCATATCCTAATTCTTACCAAAAAGGAGCCATTTCTTTCCAAAAAACACAATTTATTTTACACTACCTCCCTAACGGTTTGCATTAACGGAAATTTTTCTTGAATTTATCCGGGGAGTATGCTATATTAAAGATACAAAAGAGGAAACAACCGCCCACAAAGTGGTTGACCTCCAGATGACTATATAAGCCTACCTGTACCGCCAAGTAACAAGGTAGGCTTATTTATTTTCGCTTGTTCCTCTTATCGAGAAAGGCAAGCAACGCTATAACAAAACTACCAAAGGCAATTAGCAAAGCCAATATACCTATGAAAATCGAAATGATTTCAAAAGCTGTCATTTGCGCCACCTCCCCTCTTATGTACTCCGGCAAACCGGGCATGAAGTTTTGGGAGGCTACCACCTTGCAACACGATTGTTCCTCTCCAATATTCTATCATATTCTTTCTTTTATGACAATTCCCAGATTCCCCCACAAGTATTATTTTCGTATTTTTCTTTTTGGATAGTCTAAAAATAGTATTGATTAAATTAACCTATTGTGCTAGTTATTGATAAAACTGCATAGTTTGATGAAAAGCTTAAAAAAGCCCAAAAAGTCCCTTCCAAATTCTGAAAGTGTAAATTTTCAGAATATCAGCTGCTTGATTTTGCCAATGTCACAAGAGGGTCGGAATATACTGTTGAATGCCATGCACAGATTATGCCCTAACACTTTGTTTTGCAGTCGGGTACATAATCCCCGGAAGCTTTTCGCAAGCACCCTTTCTGCATTCAATTGCCCGCTAAGCTGTGAGAATACGGTTTCCACCCTGCGTCGGAAGCGAGAGATGAGACGCCGTATTTCCGTTGGCCAGTTCTTCTTATAATTGGAAGGTTTCAATGACATCAGGCATATCCCCTGCCTGCGCATGTCATCCCAGAGGGCTTCCCCAGCATATCCTTTGTCCCCGAGGATTACCAGGCCCAATTGGTTTTCTGCAAGATCCCGGGGCCCTTCCCTGTCATCCACTGAGGCCGGGGTGACCTCAAATGCTGTGATATAGCCTTCCAAAGTAATCATGGCATGGACCTTGAAGCCGAAATAGGTCTCTTTTTTGGAAGGGCACCTTCCGTAATTTGCTCCGTCCCCACGGAAAGAGCGGCAGTAGCGGGCACGTCCAAATTTACAGACCGGAAGAGGAAAGCTGTCAATTACAAAATAACGGCTGGCCGGTATTGGAAAGGAATGGATCAGTTCTTGCCGGAGCAGCTCCGTCACCTGCAGAAGCGCCCGCCTGGTTCTGTTAAACCGGGTACGACAGCAGAGTCTGGGAAAAAGGTGCCGGTAGTTACGTTTTACAAAGGAATACCAGGCCTTTTCAGAGTCCATCCCAATCAGCTCGCCGCAAATGCTCAAAGTAATAATTTCCGAGTCGGACATCTTTGCAGTACCCACATTTTTCCTTTGTGAAACGGAAGCAGGGACAAACTGTTGGTATAGGTCGTCAATAATTGTATAAACAAGCAAAATAAAATCTTCAAAAGTTGCTATGAGAGTGGTGTAATCATCTTGAAACTTCAGCATAATGTGCCTCCTTTCATAGTCGTAGTGGTGTACAACTATAGAATAGCATATTTTGCTGAAGTTTTTCTATATCAACTAGCACAATAGGTTAAATTAGAATGAGGGATTACTTAGCCAGACAGTATGCGGCACTATAAAATTTTGTGGGTAAGTTACAGGTAACTGACAAAGCGCTTCAAAATGCCGTCTTTTGGCCGTTTGAAACTATCCAAGAGATATTTACAAGACAATGAAAGAGATTAACGAAAATTATTGGAGAGAGAATATAAGCAAAGGCAGGGCGTTGATGCCCTGCCTTATGTGTATAATATTTTAAAGTGCCAACTTGTATAATGCTAACTGATTAAGGATTACACCCTCTTCCTCTATTCCTTCTCTTCCATAACGCTCATGTAGGCCGGGCGGATAATCTTGCCCATCCCGATGAGCTCTTCCATCCGATGGGCGCTCCAGCCCACAATCCTGGCGATGGCGAAGATGGATGTGTACAGCTCTTGGGGGATCCCCAGCATGTCATAGACAAAGCCGCTGTAGAAATCCACGTTGGGGCTCACGCCTTTGAAGATATGCCGCTTCCGGGCAATCAGCTTGGGAGCCAGCTCCTCGATGCTGTTGTACAAGAGCATGTCGTCCTCCCGCTGCTTGGCCACGGCCAGGCGCTCCACATACTGCTTGAACACCCGCTCCCTGGGGTCGGACAAGGAGTATACGGCATGCCCCATCCCATAGATGAGCCCCTTGTGGTCAAAGGCATCCCCTGCCAGAATCTTGGCTAAGTACGCTTCAATCTCCTCCTTGTCATGGACATCTCGGATGTGATCTCGGATATTCTCCATCATTTCCATGACCTTAATATTGGCGCCGCCATGCTTGGGCCCCTTTAGGGAGGACATGGCTGCCGCAATGGAGGAATACGTGTCAGATCCGGAGGAAGTCACCACCCGGGTGGTGAAGGTGGAGTTGTTGCCGCCGCCGTGTTCCATATGCAGCACCAGCGCCACATCCAGCACCTTGGCTTCCAGCTCGCTGTAGCTGCGGTCAGGGCGCAGCATCAGCAGCAGGTTCTCAGCCGTGGACAGTTGTGGCTCCGGCCTGTGGATGTACATGCTGTCGTCATTCTCATAATGGTTGTAGGCATGGTAGGCATACACGGCCAGCATGGGGAAGATGCTGATAAGCTCGATGCACTGCCGCAGGCTGTTGGGGATGACGTTGGGGGAGCTGATTTGGCTGTCATAGGACGCCAGCGTCAGGATGCTCCGGGTCATGGAATTCATGATGTCCTTGGTCGGCGCCTTCATGATTACGTCTCTGGTGAAATTCGTGGGGAGCGTCCGGCTCTGGGACATGATCTTGCAAAATTCCTGCAGCTCGCCTTCTGCCGGCATCTCGCCAAACAGCAGGAGGTAGGCCGTCCGCTCAAAGCCAAAGCCGTTCTCCTGCACCTGCCGCACCAAGTTCTGCACATTGTGCCCCCGATACCATAGCTGGCCATCGCAGGGGGTCTTCACCCCGTCCACATCCTGGAAGGAGATGATTTTGGAAATCGTGGTAAGCCCGGTCAGAACCCCCTTCCCATTCTGGTCGCGCAGGCCGCGGTTCACCCCATATTCTTCAAACAGGCTGTCGGAGATGCTGTCGTTCTTCCGGCAGAGTGATTCCTGCTTTATCGCATAATCCATCAATTCATTTTCATTTCGCATATTGCGGCCTCCTTTCTGACTCCAGGGCAGCGCAGGCGCTCCTTGCCTGCGGGAAATGCCCTTAAAATGTTTAATTTTAAACTATATTACCATAAAGGCCGGGAAAAGCCAATAGATTTTAGAGTAATTTAAGAATTGTGTCGGGATCTTCCAGAGCATTGCGGATGTTTGCATGTACCTTTCCAGAGACTTTGCGCAAGACTTCCCGCTCCTCCTGGGTCACGCCCTGCAGGATAACGTCATACATGTTTTTCCGAAGGAGGGTGATGCGCTCCACGAGAGCCACTGCCTGGGGCGTCAGCAGCAGGTGGATGCATCTGCGGTCTTCGGTGTCTGGCTGGATTTCTATCAGCCCCTGCTTGGACAGGCGGTCTATGGATTGGGAAATGTGGCCCTTGTTGAATAAATTCAGGTTGCTGATGTCCTTGGGCGTGTTGCGCTCTCCAGACTTATGGAGGAAGAACAGAATGTCCACGTCAATTTTGCGAAGGCGCTGCGCTTCCCGCAAGGTCTCGATTTTGCGGTTGTAAAGCTTCTGAAATTGGGTGCCCTGCAGCAGGCTCTCAATCATCCAGTCCATTGGGTTCACCTCATAGTTTAAATTTAAACTAAGTATAATCCTTTTTTGGGGAAAAAGCAAGAGGGAAAAATAGCCTTGAAAAAATTCGCCATGACGAATAGAATAATAGGGTAAAGGAGAGTGGAAATGGAAAAATACATATCTGTAGTGGAAATGGCAGAGCGTTGGGGCATCTCTCCCCGCAGAGTGCAGATTCTATGCCATGAGAGCAGGATTGCAGGGGCAAAGAAGCAGAGCGGGGTTTGGCTTATCCCGCATGGAGCCAGGAAGCCAGAGCGAAGGAAGCCTGGGATTAAGAAAGCGAGCCATCCGGCCTTGCGGGTACTGTCGCTCTTTTCTGGCTGTGGGGGGCGGGATTTGGGCTGTG
>CAOKUK010000263.1 GCA_948472595.1 uncultured Eubacterium sp. | reverse complement strand
TCGCCCGGCGCAATCAGCACCTGCCCCGGCATGACCCTGTCTCCGGTTACAGCCTCCTTCACCGCTACCTGGCATTGGTTGTTCAGGCGGTTGGCATACATCTGGGTGAAACCGGGAGGCATATGCTGCACAATCACAACGCCCGGGATATCCCTGCGGAACTGGCGCACCACTTCAAAAATCGCCTCTGTCCCGCCGGTGGACGCCCCGATGGCTACTATCATGTTATTCTTAAGCGCTGAAGAGGTGTTGACCGGGAAGGACTCTGCCCGCTTCATCCTGCCCACCTTAACGGTGGAGGCAATCTTAATCTTTGTCCCCAGCTCCTTCCTCAAAAACGCCCCTACCTTATCTCGCTCTATGGTGTTGGGCTTGCAGACAAAATCCACCGCCCCGGCCTCCATGGCGTCAAATACCTTCTCGCTCAATGCGCTGATGACCACCACCGGCAGCGGGTATTGGGGCAGCAGCTTCCGCAAAAACTCTATCCCGCCCATCCTGGGCATCTCCACATCCAAGGTCATGACATCCGGATGGTACTGCAAAATGGCATCCCGCGCCGCATAGGCGTCCCCCGCCTGTGCCACAACCTCAAGGGAAGGGTCTGCCCGCAGGCTCTCCACCAACAGATTACGGAACAAGAGAGAATCATCCACCACTAATACTTTGATTTTCCGCATCTTGTTACCCTGCTTTCTTCTATAAATTTATTCATTGTAACTATCCCCTAGCTATGATTTCTTTTTCATTTCCGATAAATGGACGGCTCCACATACTGGAACCTGGTGCCGTTCCGGTTCACGGACTCCGTCGTGCCTATGAACAGGTAGCCGCCCGGCGCCATATGGTCGTATATTTTATTCAGAAGCTCCAGCTTGGTCTTCTCGTCAAAATAAATCATGACATTCCTAAGGAACACGATGTGGAATGGCTTTCGGAAGGGGAAAGGGTTCATCAAGTTGAACTGCCGGAAAAGCACCTCCTTCTTCAGCTCGGGCTTCACTTGATACTCCATCGGCCCTATCTGCTTAAAGTACTTCCTGCGCCAGTTCTCCGGCAGGGGCTCGATCTGCTCCTTTAGGTACCGCCCCCTCTGGGCATGCATTAATACTTTGGTGGAAATATCCGTGGCCAATACCGTGGTGTCCCATGCGCGGTGGTCAATCCCGAAGAAGTCCTTCAGCACCATGGCGATGGTGTAAGCCTCCTCCCCCGTTGACGACGCCGCAGACCAAATCCTAAGATCCTTGCTGGCCGCTTCCGATACCTTCAGCTTCGGTAGTATTTTCTGCCTCATAAACTCAAAATGCTCAAATTCCCTCATAAAATATGTATGGTTTGTGGTCAGCACATTAATCAGGTTGCGAGCCTCTTCCCCTTTGGGGTTCTTCTCCACCTTGGCCATGTACTCATCATACCCGTCATACCCATGGCGCAGGATGTAATTCTCCAGCCTTCCGCTTACCAAAATCTGCTTCCCGCTAAGGTCTATCCCGAACTTATCCTTAACATAAACCACAATTCGATGAAATTCCTGTTCCGTAATCATTTGGCTTGCTCCTATTACATGGTATTCGTATAAAATAAATGATAAAACGTTACTATATATAGTACTATATTCCTATCTATTTGTCAATTAGTAGGGTTTAGGGAAAAATTTCTGCTTACTGCCTGCAGCAGGCAGCTTATGCTCGAATGACCCAATACAACAGCCTAAGGATTGCCCTCATCAAAGCGATTCCCATCTCCTGGCGGCTTGGAACATTGAAGCTGCTGCCCTATTTTCAGGAACACATCTGCAATCTCCGGGTCGAAGAAGGAACCGCTGCCCTCTTTCACCAATCTCAGAGCCGTTTCCTTGGTATGCCTTAATCCGCTTTGCTGCCCTCCTGTCATAACGTCAAAAAAATCTGCAATCGCCGCAATCCTGCCAGACAACGGGATGGCCTTCCCGCAGGCTCCCTTTGGATGCCCCTCCCCGTCCCAACGGGCATGGTGGTATTGGGCAATCTCTATCGCCATAGGCAGGAAATGGTTTTCCGGGGCATACTTCTGCATCCGTTTCAAGAACGCCACGCTTTGCCCCACATGGCGCCTCGCTGCCTGCAGCTCCTCTTCCCCCCATGCCCCCGGCCTGGCGCAGAATGCGCAGGATGCCTGAAGGTTCCCCAAATCCCGCAGCCTGGAAGACACCTCAATGGTATCGATAAAGCTCTCCGACACCTCTTCTGAAAAATCCGGGCTGAATTGAAGGCTTTGCGCCAATAGCCTGCAATTATGCGCCACTGGGTCTGCATTCCCTTCCAAGCCATCCCCCGACTCCTGGCCACTCTCCGCCTCCATCTCCTCTCCCTTGGCCGCACACTCGCTAAGGCCAACGCCCTGCCCATACGCAAGGGACGCCAAGGCATAAAGGATATTTTTCTGCTCCTCCTCAATCCTCCTGGCCTGGCTATTAATCACCGTATGGAGGCGCCAATTGCTCAATTCCAGCTCCTGGCGCATTTTATGCAGCTCCAGGTGGTTGTTCACCCGCATAATGACCTCCGCCATCTCAAAAGGCTTTGTAATATAATCCACGGCTCCCATTTGAAGCCCCCGCACCTTATCCTGGCTGGAATCTGCAGCGGAGATGAAAATGATGGGAATGTCCTTGGCAACGGGGCTCTCCTTCAGCCTTTCGCAGAATTCATAGCCATCCATTTCCGGCATGAACACATCCAAAAGGATAAGCTGAGGCAGGCTCTGCGCCATCAGGCCCGCCGCCTCGCTGGCGCTAGCTGCGCAAAGGGGCTGGCAGCCCATTTCCTGGATAATGTTTTCCAAAATCATGCGGTTCGCATCCACATCATCCACAATCAGAATCTGCGGGATATCGTCATGCCTGTCTTTTGCTTTCATCGCTCTCCTCCATCCTTATGAAAATGCCAGCCCTATCTGCGCTTCCAACAGCTCCTTTAAGGTATTGTACTGGCCCATGCTCTTTGCGAGATCCTCCTTACGCACATTCATCTCCAAGCGAAAGGCTGCCTTTTTCAGGTCCTTTGGCCCTTGGTCCACCAGCGCCTTGATGTTATGGGCAAAGGTCTCCGCCTTCTCCCAGGCCCCAACTTCCATACAGAGGATGAGCTTCTCCATCTTGCTATGGATTTCCTCTTTATTCTCTGGCGAGCCAAATTGGAAAATCTCTTCTATGCTGCCAAAGCTGCTTACGTCCTGGCTCCGGGACAGGAACTCAAACTGCTCCCTCCCCTTGCCCTCCGGCGCCCGGCCCTTGGCCTGGTGCAGCCGGACAGAAAAGGAAAAGCTGCTCCCCTTGCCCTTCTCACTGTCCAAATGGATGCTCCCATGCATCAGCTCCACCAATTGCCGGGTAATGGCAAGCCCAAGGCCTGTGCCGCCATATTTGCGGGTGATGGAAGCGTCCACCTGGGAAAAGCTTTTGAAGAGCCTGTCTTTTTCCTCTGGGGAAACCCCAATTCCTGTATCTGACACCACGAAAAACAACTCCACTTCATCGTCAAACTGCAATGTCTTAGTCACTTCTATGCTGATGTAGCCCACGCTGGTGAACTTAACGGCATTGGACAGCAGGTTATTGAGGATTTGCGTCAGGCGCAGCTCATCCCCCACCAAATATTCCGGGATGCCTTTGTCTACATTGACCATAATATGCAGTCCCTTAGCGTCAATGGCAGGGAGGTTCGTCTCCACGGTGTGATCCACCATCCGGTAGAAATGAAACTCTTTCTGCTCTATCGTAAATTTCCCTGCTTCCAGTTTGGAAAAATCCAGAATGTTATTGATAATTGCAGACATGTTGTCGCAGCAGCGGGTGATGATATCCAGCGTACGCGCCTGCTCCTTGGTGACCCCGGCCTCCCTCAGGGCACTGACGTGACCCCTGATGCCGTTCACAGGCGTGCGCAGCTCGTGGGTCACATTGGCCACAAACTCATTGCGGACCTTCAAAGTGTCCTCCACCTCTTCCTTCATGCGGGCGAGCTTGCGTTCCGTCTCTATCTGCGCCGCAACGTTGACAGCAAATAGTATGTTTTTCTGCCCGCCAGAACAGACGGACATGCGGACTGGGAAGCAGGTGCCGTTTTTACGGTACATCATGCCCTGCTCCATGGATTGCAGCCTAGGCAGCGAGAAATGCCGGGCGCTGCCTTCCGTGTGCAAATCTGCCGGGAACAAGCTTAAGAGGCTGACGCCCAAAAGGCCGTTCCCATAGCCCAA
>CAOKUK010000262.1 GCA_948472595.1 uncultured Eubacterium sp. | reverse complement strand
GCCTGATAGGGCTGCTGAGGGTTCCTGCCGCTGTTGTTTTGGGCGCTGTGGCGCAGTGAGGTGCGGATGCGGGCAAGGAGTTCAGGAGTGCTGTAGGGCTTGGTCAGGTAGTCGTCTGCCCCTGCGTCCAGCGCCTGTACTTTATCCCTGTCATCCACTCGCGCAGAGACCACGATAATGGGGCACTTTGACCATTTGCGCACTTGGCCTATGACCTCCATCCCATCTATATCAGGAAGCCCCAAATCCAGCAGGATGACGTCAGGGCATAGGGAGGTGGCGAGGGAAATCCCTTCCTTGCCGGAGGTAGCCCAGTTGGTGCGGTAGCCGTTAGCGGACAAGGTTTTTGTGATAGGGTCAAGCGCATGCTTTTCGTCCTCCACGATAAGTATGGTAAATTTATACATGGGCTTCCTCCTTCGGCAGGGTGAACAGGAATTCCGCGCCTTTCTCGTTGTTTTTTGCAGAAATTGTGCCCCCATGGGCTGTGATAATTGTATGGCAGATGGAAAGGCCAATCCCCATGCCTTTTTGCCCATCCGCAGAAGGGCCTTTGGAGTACGTGCCGTCAAAGAGATGCTTCAGCTGCCCCTTATTTAACCCTTCCCCTTGGTCAATGACATGGAAGGAAATTTCCGTAGCCTGATCTTTTACGAGAAGCTGGACAGGCTGTTGGCTTCCGGAATGGACAACTGCGTTTTCCAACAGGTTGATAAGGACCTGTTCCACCATCATGGCGTCCATGGGTATCATTAGAATCTCTTCCGGGAGCTCCACGCAGATGTCTGCATGGGGAAGCCTCTTTTTTAGGCGGGTCACAGATTCTTCCACAACCTCATCCACAATCTCTGGCGCTGTGGCAAGCCTAGATCCGCCTGTTTGGATTTTTGTGACGGACAGAAGGTTTTCTACCATATGCAGCATCCAGCTGGCATCCTCGCGGATGTTGTGGATAAGCTCCCGGCACTCCTCCAGGCTGCAGACGCCGCCTTCCTCTATGGCAGAAATGGAGCCGATGATTCCAGTTAAGGGCGTGCGCATGTCATGGGAAACTGCCCGCAGCAGGTTTGCCCGCATTTTTTCCTTTTCTGCCTCTGCAAGCTGATGCTCATGCAGCCTTAAGGCTTCTGCCTGCTGCTTCAGGTTCGTGGTGACCGCACTGGTCACAAGAGACAGCGTCAATATGCACACGAAGGTGAATGGATAATCCGGGCGCAGGAAGTCAATCTTTAAATAAGGGTATGTAAAAAAGCAATTGATAAAAATGACACCAAAAAAAGAGGAGAATATCCCATAAAAGTACCCGTTGGTATAACGGGCGATCGTGATTGTGCCAACCATAAAAAACAGGGCGATATTAATAGGGCTTCTCGATACGAAGAAAAATAAAAAGGAAGCCAGGATGGTTGTGGCAAGCAGCAGCCCCGCAGTGGCTATGATGTCTCTGAAAGGCTGTTTGATGTTCAATAATCGCGCTTTCTTCATTTTCTCTTTCATAATGGTAACCTCTATAATTTTGTTTCCAAAGGTAAGGAAGTAGCCAGGGGCTCTGCAAATACTGTACCATGAAGGGATTGAATGTTCAATAGGAGAAAAGAAAACCTTAGCGGTTTTTTAGCGGCGAAAGGGGTAATATAAAAAAGATAGAGATTTTCACATCATTGTGGTATAATGGCAGGGCAGGCAAATTAGCCTGCAGCCAGACAAAGGAGGTATGAGATATGGTGCATCAAATAACTGCAGCTAATTTTGAGGAAGAGGTAGCGAAGTGCAAGGCGCCGGTGCTGGTGGATTTTTGGGCAAGCTGGTGCGGCCCATGCCAAATGCAGGGACCCGTCATTGAGCAGGCGGCAGAGGAGATTTCCCAAGTGAAGTTTGGGAAGCTGAATGTGGACGAGGAAGGGGAATTGGCGCAAAAATACAATGTCATGAGCATTCCAACGCTGATTCTGTTTCAGGATGGACAGGCAGTGAAAACGGAAGTGGGGTTCCATTCCTTAGAAGAAATCAAGAAGATGGTATAGCTTGCAGGCCACAGCGCCGTTCAAGCGCTAAGGATATGCTCCAAGGCAGGTGCATTAGGCAAGGAAGCAAGGTTCTTATGCACCTAGTGTCCTGCCTCGTTGATATTTGTCAAAACTACGCAGGATATCCGTTCATCTGCAAGGCAGATTTTCGATGGCGCAGCGGTGGCTACGGCTAGAAAATCTAATGCGGCAGATGGGCGAATAGACAGGTAGGTTTGGCTAATAATCAGCGAGACAAGGCACTGGTGCGCCCTAGCGCATTCCTGAGCCATGAATTGCAGCCTCTACAGCTCAAAAGGCCGCAACAATTAATTTTTTTACTTGACGAAGGCGCATTGAGAATATATAATAAAAACAGCTGCAGACAGCAGCTTTTCCCTTTATTTATCTATTGGCAAATCCTTTTCCAATGCCCGTTTAGGGTTCTCACAGAGAAAACGTGCTTCCAATGGAATCCACTCCAAACAACCCAAGAAAATCTTTCCAAAAACTATCCTTTAAATAATTCTAGCCAAAAGACCAGCGCAATCAATCCCAGCCAAATCTTTGCATATGCTTTTTTGTCCTTCGCAAGTGAGTCCTCCCAATCAATGCGATGCTCCCCATTCCAAATCCATAAATGGCAGCGCAATATTTCCAAATTTAAAAAAAACAGTTGACAACCCCAAGAAATTGTACTACTATTGAATAAACGAACATAAGTTCACGTAAAGGAGATCAATCATGCCAAAAGAGACGAAAAAAGACGTCAAAAAAGTAGACAAAAAAGAAGATAAATTAAAAGCATTAGACGCTGCCATTTCTAAAATCGAAAAAGATTTCGGAAAAGGCTCCATCATGAAGCTGGGCGCTTCTGTTGCCAGCATGAATGTGGAGGCTATCCCTACAGGATGCCTGAGCCTGGATTTAGCCTTAGGCGTAGGCGGCGTCCCCAGAGGGCGAGTTGTGGAGATATACGGCCCAGAGTCCAGCGGCAAGACCACCGTGGCGCTGCATATGGTGGCCGCCGTGCAGAGGGATGGCGGGATTGCGGGCTTCATTGATGCGGAGCACGCCTTAGACCCTGTGTATGCCAAGAACATAGGCGTGGACATTGACAACCTCTATATTTCCCAGCCAGACAATGGCGAGCAGGCCTTGGAGATTACGGAGACCATGGTGCGCTCCGGCGCAGTGGACATTATCATTGTGGATTCCGTGGCGGCCTTGGTGCCCAAGGCGGAGATAGACGGGGACATGGGCGATTCCCATGTAGGACTCCAGGCGCGCCTGATGTCCCAGGCTCTGCGCAAGCTGACGGGGATTATCAGCAGGACGAACTGCATTGTGATTTTCATCAACCAATTGCGGGAGAAGGTGGGAGTCATGTTCGGGAACCCAGAGACTACCACCGGCGGCCGAGCCTTGAAATTTTACTCCTCTATCCGCTTAGAGGTCCGCAAGATTGAGTCCCTGAAGCAGGCAGGGGAATTCATAGGGAACCGCACCAGGATTAAAGTGGTGAAGAACAAAGTGGCGCCGCCCTTTAAAGAGGCAGAATTTGACATTATGTTCGGACAGGGCATATCCAGGGAAGGGGATATCCTGGATATCGCCGCAGACCTTAACATTATCCAGAAATCCGGGGCATGGTTTGCTTATGACGGCGGCAAGATTGGGCAGGGGCGTGAAAATGCGAAGCAATACTTGCGGGAGCATACGGATGTCTGCGAGGAAGTGGAACGCCAGGTGCGCGAGCAGGTTCTCTCGAAGCGGAAGGATGCAGAGGCGCCAAATGAGGCAGGAGAGCAGGAGGATTCGCCTATGGGAGAAAGCCCGGAGAAGACAGGCGCATCTGCGTCTGGAGCGGAAATGGAGGCAGAGGGTGCCAGCGCAGGCGCGCAGGAGTAGCCGCATTTTTATCCGATGAGGCGGAGGAATGCGCTGCGCAGCCCATAATGACCTAATTTAGGAGTGTGAGATTATGCAGATAACACAGATAAGCCCCTTAGACCAGAAGCGCTCCCAGATTTATTTAGACAATGGGGTGACCTTTGCGCTGTATAAAGGGGAGATGAGGATTTTGGGCTTAAGGGAAGGGGAAGAGCTTTCCGATGACCAATATCAGGAGATACATACGGAAATCCTTTTGAAAAGGGCCAAGAGGAGGCTCCTGTACTTGCTGGCAAGGATGGACCGCACGGAGGCTCAGGTTCGCCAGAAGCTGGAGCAGGGGCATTACCCAGAGGATATTGTAGAGGAGGCGGTTGCCTATGCCAAGAGCCTCCATTATTTGGACGACGCCCGCTTTG
>CAOKUK010000261.1 GCA_948472595.1 uncultured Eubacterium sp. | reverse complement strand
TCTTCCGATCTGAGGAAAATACAAATGCCTATATAGGGGCGATGAAGAACCCGTATATCAATATCATTGCCCATCCGGATGACAGCCGTTTTCCGGTAGATTATGAGAGGCTGGTAAAAGCGGCGAAAGAGTATCAGGTCATATTGGAAGTGAATAATGCGTCCCTGTCCCCAGAAAGCTTTCGTGGGAATCCTAGAGTGAATTATCAGGAAATGCTAAAGCTGTGCCGGCAGTACCATGTCCCAGTGCTTATGGATTCAGATGCACATGCGGATACCCTGGTAGGGGAGCATGGAAATGCCCAGGCGTTATTGGAACAGGAAGGGTTTCCAGAAGAGCTGGTGGTGAATGCCAATCCAGAGAAATGGAAGGGGTGCCTGAATTTTTACAGATATGCCAGGATGCATTAGGCAATGGGAAATTCTGATATCCATGAATGGAGGATAGGGGTATAGAAAAGGCTCTGTATCATATACAGAGCCTTTTTCATGCAGGAAGAGGGACTTGAACCCTCACGTTGTCACCAACGGTGGATTTTGAGTCCACTGCGTCTGCCATTCCGCCATTCCTGCGTGAGTATTGCTTGTTCGCTCGAACAATAGATACTATACCACAGAAATGGATGGAATGCAAGAGTTTTTTTGAAATTTATGCAAAATTTTATGGTTGCTGCCCATCTTCTGTCTCATTCCCAGAGCGGTTTCCATTAATGGCGTTGTCTGTGCTGCTTGGCGTCTGTTCCACAGTGTCGTCAACAGGCGTCTCTTCTTCAGCGCTTCTTAAGGGCATAAAGTGGACAATCTCATTGGAACTGCGGAAGATGGTGTCGGATGAGCCCATCTGATTAATGACCAGGGAGTTCATGCCTTCCTCTAAGCTGCCCATGGAAATGACCAGCTCTTGGCTGTTAAGGAAGGAGGTGGACACACGGGAGCCATTGACAAAGGCCTTGCTCCAGCGGGTGAAATTTTCCCCGTAAATATGCAGTCCGTCTGCCTTCTCTTCGATATGGCTTGCAACAACGTCCTGTACGCCCATTTGGAGGTCAGAGGCAGGGTAGGGGTCTTCCCCGTGGTAAGCATAGCGCTCTCCGTATAGCGTGTCATACTGCAGCAGCTCCATATCCTGGGAGGCGATTTCCGTCATCTGGCAATTGTTGCTCTGATGGAAGGTAAACATTGTCCCTTCATGAATGTTGGCCTGGCCTGTGATGGCGGCCAGAAGCTGGTAGGAGGTCAAATCCTGGTCTTTTTTGGGGGCGCCGAAATTGTTCCAAGTGGCATATTTCGTCTTAAAAATGCTTCCGCTTGCCATATCCTCAGGGGTGAGGCCCATGGTGGGCAAATGGTCGCCAAATAATACGACAATGGTTTTCTCGCTGCGTTTGGACAGCATGTCTGTTAGGTTGGCGATAAATTTGTCTACCTCGTGGATTTCGTTTACATAATACTCCCATTCATTGTTCTTAGCTTCGCTGTCTGCGCCGGTTACAGTGATTTCCGGCTGTTCAATCACTTTTTCCGTGGGATAGGCGCCGTGCCCCTGTACAGTAATCGTATAGACAAAGTCTTGCTGTTCGGTGGAGTCCAAGGCTTTTTCCACTTCCCCGATTAAAATATCATCCGTAGGCCAGGTGCCTAAAGGGGTGTATTCCTGGATATCCATCATTTCTTTGCTGGTAAAGCTGTCGAAGCCCATCTGGGTAAAAGCATTCCTGCGGCTGTAGAAGTTGCCGCCATTGTTATGTACCACATGGGCGCCATAGCCTAACTGTTTTTTCAGGCTTGAGGCGATGCTTTCGCAGGAGGTGGTCTTCAAAACAGTCTTATAGGGGTATTCCCCCAGCCCGAAATATTTCATGCCCATTCCCGTAAGGACTTCAAATTCCGTATTGGCAGTGCCTGCGCCCACCACGGGAACAGTCAGGTAGCCAGAGGAGTAGTTGTCAAACAGGCGGTCGAAATTGGGCGTCGGGTTCTTGGAGCATTCCAAAAACTTAACTTCCTTGGGGTCGATAAAGGATTCTAACAGGACACAGACAATATTGGGCAGGTCTTCCTTTTCGGATTCCTCTGTGGAAACATGCGAAAGCGCTTCATCCACCTTCTCCTGGGAATAGCCATCCGGTGCGGACATGCCCTGATCCAGCACGCTGGCAGAAAAGCTGTATACAAACCCATAATCTTTGTATCCCTGGGCGATATTCTCAAAATAATCGGCCAGCACATTGCTGCTGACGGCAGCCTGAGTCACCATGGGAATAAAGGCGACAAACAGGCAAATGGAAAAGGCGCTGGCCATGCGGTGCCGCTTCCCTTGGTACTTTGGCCCCTTTTTCCATAGGTATAGGATGCCAATTGCTACGGCTGCGACTAGGATTATGACAGCAATCGCCTCCGCATCGGAAAAATAATTGCTTTTCATGGCAAACAGGTCGTTAATTAGCTTCACATCCGTGTAAGTGAAGGGCGTGACCCGCTTGAGCAGCACGCATCCATTGATGGTTCCTAAGAACAGCCAGAGGATGCTGATTAGGGTGCGCATCATGGCTCTCCTGCGGAAAAAATAGACCAACTGGAAGGAAGTGAACACCAACAGGGAGTTGTAGAGGAACACCAGACCGCGGTCAAACATAAAGGCAAAGGCATCCGCAAAGGAGTGCCTGGAAATCATCTCAACAAAAAAGCAGATCCCACATGCCAATAAATAGTGGAAGGCCAGGGAGTAGCGGTTGCAGAAGGCTACCAGGCGTTCCCGTTGGGCAGGCATTAGCAGGCGCTTAGGCTTCTGCTTCTTTTGCAGCCGCCTGGCTGCCTTTTTTTGGCGAAATTTTTGCAAAGTGTGTTTTACGGTATTGAACATATCATCATCATCCTTTATTATTAGTATGTGCGTTTGCCTGAAAATGTGAACAAAGTATGAATATTATGAATATTATATTTCCCATAGCAAAGATTATCTCACTTTTTTTAAAAATGTCAACGGAAAAATTTAAAATTTAAAAGTCATAAAGCAAATATTAATAAATTCTTCAAAATTGCTTTGCAGGAAAATTGGAAGGAGCGATAGGGATGGAACAGGAAGGAATACAGGGATATTTAAGCGGCTTGCAGAGGCTGGGGTGTGTCCTGGGGCTTGGGAATATGCGTAGGCTGATGGGGGAGCTGGGGGATGTCCAGGAAAGGCTCCCAGCCATCCATGTGGCGGGGACGAATGGGAAGGGGTCTGTGTGCGCAATGCTCTCCGCCATCTTGCAAGAGGCTGGCTATCAAGTGGGAGCTTACACATCCCCAGCCGTCTTTGGAAGGCGGGAGCAGTATCAGGTAAATGGGAAGGCGATTTCAGAGTCAGAGTTGGAAGGGGCTATCCAGGAAGTGAGGGAAGCTTGCGGCCGGATGGCGGCAAAGGGGATGGAGCAGCCTACGGCATTTGAGGTGGAGACGGCGGCGGCCTTTTTGTGGTTTTTCCAGAAGAAATGTCAGGTTGTGCTGCTGGAAACGGGGCTGGGGGGAGAGGGAGACGCCACAAATATAATAAGGAAGCCCATCTTGAGCGTATTGACCTCCATCAGCATGGACCATATGGGATTTTTGGGAGGCAGTTTGGCTGAAATTGCCCAGGCTAAGGCCGGGATTATCAAGGAAGGGGGGATAGTTGTGGCGCTTAGGCCCAGGCAGGCAGAGGTTCGGCAAGTCATTGAGAGCGCCTGCAGGAAGAAATGCGCCAGGCTGGTGTACGTTCGGGAGGAGGAGGCAGAGAATCTGCGTCTTTCCCAGGGGAGGCTTTGTTTTTCTTATAAGAAGATAGGGGAAATTTCCCTTTCTATGGCAGGCGTTTATCAGGGACAGAACGGCGTGTGCGCTATCAAAGCAGCAGAGGCGCTGCAGGATTTGGGATGGGCGGTTCCGAATTCCGCCATACAAAGAGGGCTGGAACGGGCGCAGTGGGAAGGGCGATTCTCCATCTTGTCCAAAGAGCCTTTGTTTGTCATAGATGGCGCCCATAATCCGGACGCAGCGGAAAAATTGCGGGAAACTTTGAAAATGGGTTTTACAAATCGCAAAATAATCTATATAATAGGAGTGCTTGCAGATAAGGAACATGAGAAGATATTAAATACCATGCTGCCTTTGGCATGGAAAGTATTCACGGTTACGCCCGATAGCCCGAGGGCGATGGACGGCAGGGATTTGGCGGAGGAAGCCAGGAAATTTCATCAGGATGTAACTTTTTGCCATGAAATTGCAGAAGCAGTGAGGCAGTCCTTGGCGTTTGCGGCAGAAGAGCAGGCCATGGTGCTGGCATTTGGCTCCCTGTCTTATCTGGGAGAAATAAAGAAAGCCC
>CAOKUK010000260.1 GCA_948472595.1 uncultured Eubacterium sp. | reverse complement strand
AGATGTCGTGGTCGGAATACAGCCATTTCTTGATAATCGGGAAAATGTTTTCGCTGTTAATGGAAAGGTTGCCGTGCTTATCGCTCATAATCTATACACTCCTTTTTCTTATCTTTGCTATAGAAGATTGTAATCCCCCTTTTTTCAAAAGTCAATAGAAAATTAGCACTCTTTTTGAATGAGTGCTAACAAAAATCCGCAACCCAAGGAAAATCAAGGGGTTGCGGATTTATTAAAAGTTTATAAACTATGCCTGCGCGCGCATTTGGCATGGCAAAGTTCTTAGATGGCGCGCCAGGATTCCCAAAAAAATGAAATAGGGCGGAAGGGTGAAAATCGAGGGGTTATTCACAAGCCCCTGCAGCAGGTATGCGGCTATGCCGACGCAGCCTGCTAAATAGAGCTGGTTTCCGGCAGGGGCGTCTGCCATAGCCCGATACCTGCCAAGGCAGGAGCGCAGCAGGCAAAGCTGCATCCCAAGGTAGGAGGCCAGGCCCAAAATCCCTGTGATGGAAAGGATTTGGAGGCATTCGTTGTGGGCGTCCAGGAAGGGGCTGTCGAACAGCTCTCGCATCTCTGCGCCGAAACGCCCTTGCAGGGATTGGTAGAAGCAGTTGGGGCCGTACCCAAACAGCTTTTGCCAGGCAGGAAGCTCTTGGAAGTTCCATAAGGCGCGTTTCCAGATATATCCCCGGTTTGTGCCAAAGCCATCCTCTAAAGGGAAGATGGCGAGCCCTGCCGCCAGGATTCCAAGGAGCAGGCAGGCCGCCAAAATCCAGTTGCCATATTTTTTTAGGAAGCCCATGCACTTGGCCTGGGGCTTACGGCGCAGCAGCAAAAAGAGCAGCAGCAAAAGGGCAGTCACAGGAAGCGCCAGCCGCACGTCTGTGATGGCAGACAAGAGCTTTTGCTTTAAAAAACGCCGGATAAAGGGGTTCTTCCAGTTGGAGGACTTGGCAAAGGCTGTGGTCATGCCCATGGCCAGGCTGCCGCAGCCAAAGGCCATGCAGCATTTCAGCCATTCCAGCATCTGGGGCTGTTTTCCCATGGATAGGGCAAGGAGCAGCAGCAATGCGCCGCCTACCGCTAAAAGCCAGCTATCGCTGGAGGTGCAGTGGCAGGCATAAACGCCCAGGACGGAGGCCGCCCAGAGGAAACGCCGCCTTCTTTCGTCCTTTGCCGAATGGAAAAAGGCAAGCATCAGGGAGGTGAGGACGCCGCAGTAGCTGGCGTTGATATTCTGGTTCCCAAGGGTGCCCAAAAAATGGGTAAGCTGGCTCTTCTTGAGGTTGGAATGCATGCCCAAAACGTCCCAGCCCCAGAAATTGCAGATCATGATAATCCACAGAAGCGCAGCAGAAGATAAGAACAGCCAGAACACCCAGTCCCTGTGCCCATAGCAGCGGGATATGGCAAAATAAGCCCCCATGCAAAGGAGCAGGAATAAGCCTCCCATCTGCCTGCCCTTGTGCCCCCAGAAGGCTTCCGCCCCTTCCGGGCTTAGAAGGCAGGAAAAGGCTGTCACGGCCATGAAGGCCAGCCCGCACCAGTCGGCGGCGGAAAAATGAAGGACCCTCTCGGCCGCTCCTTTTGTCTGCAGCCAGCCATAGAGTCCAAGCAGGATGGCTAGGGCAAGGAACAGCAGCGTGGCTGTTTGGAAGAAGGCCTTCTTGGAGGCCACGATGTTGATATAATTGTTTCGGAAATAAAAGGGGAAGCCGCCCAGCATTGCCAGCAGGTAAACCTGCGCCAGGCATTGCAGGAGGGACTGCGCCGTTGCCGTTTTCTCACGTTTCATAATATAAATCCCCCCTTCTGTCGTCTCAGTATGATAGATATCGGCAAAACAGGGCTGCCACATTATGGTGCTATGTGGCAGCCCTGTGATTAAGGACGGTAAATCTTGGCAGGCTATTTTTTCACCTTTACCGTAAAAATGGCTTTTGCGCCGTTCTTGGCGGTGACAGTGATTTTTGCCGCGCCTGGCTTTAAAGCGGTTACTTTCCCTTTCTTGCTGACAACTGCGACCTTTGGGTTGCTGCTCTTGTAGGAAAGGCCTTTTTTCGAGCCGGACTTCACCTGGACTGCAGTGGATTTCCCTACCTTCAACGTTGCAGAGGAGTTCTTTAGAGCCAGCTTTTCCGGAGCCTTCACCGTGATGGTGCAGGTGGCCTTTTTCGCTTTTTTGCCCTTGCCGGCTTTGGCCGTGATGACAGTCGTGCCCTTGCCCTTTGCGGTCACTTCCCCTTTGGCGTCTACAGTGGCGACTTTCTTCCTGGAGGAAGACCAGGTGATGGCGTCATTCGCATTCTTGGGCGCGCGGGTGACGGATAATTTCACCTTGCTGCCTTTTGCCATTTCTAAGCTTTTCTTTTTGAATGACAGGCTTGTGGTGGCGGTGGCGGCTTTTACCGTGATGGTGCAGAAAGCCTCTGCGCCGCTGTCCATGGATACGCCGACTTTGGCGGTGCCTTTCTTTTGGGCGGTGATGGCGACGGATTTGTTTGTCTCTTTGCTGAGCTTTACAAATTTTTCCCCTTTGACGATATCCCATTCGTCTACTTTGTCATCCTCAGGCCACCGATTTTTGATTTTCAGCACAACCGTCTGCCCCTCCACCAGGGTAAGCTTGCTATTGGCTAGCTTTACGTCTGCCACGACAATGTCGCAGTAAGCTTCGTATTCCTCGCCGTCAATCGTTACGGTAGCTGTGACGGAGACATCGCCGGCCTTTTTGGCGGTGACCTTTCCATTCTTGATGGTCACTAAGCCCGGATTGTCCTCGTCTGGCTCAACCGTCCATTTTACGCTGCCTTCGTAATCATCCAAGTCTTCGTTGTCATAACACACGAAAAGCTCCTCAGACTCTCCGACCGGGAGGAGCAGTTCCTCCTCCGACAGGACGATGCCTTCCGTTCCATCCCACTCGGTCTGCCCGTCTTCGTCATCATAATCCTCATCATCGTAGTCTTCGTCATCGTAGTCCTCATCGTAATAGTCATCCTCAGCGGCCATTACGCCTGTTCCCATGGCAGTGAAGCATACGCAAAGCGCTAACATAAGCGCAAAGAGCTTCCTCCAGAGGGATGGGGTTGGTTCTGTTCTTCTCATGCTTGACTCCTCCTTAAATAATAATGTGGGAAACGCATAGGCCAGCCTTACGCTGTGCGCTATGCCTTCTAACTTTTAAATTTAGCAGAAATCTTGTATTTGTCAATTATTTAGTAAAGTTTTTTACTTGCATTTTGCCAAGGGTCTTGAATTTTAGTAAAATCCTCATTATAATGGATGTGGCGCAGTTTTGCCCAGTGCCAAGATTTGCTAATTGCAGCAGATAAGGAGAGTGGAGATTTATGTCAGAACAGATAAAAGGGAGCATGGTGTCAGGCAATCCGACGAAGCCTTTGATTGGCTTCGCCTTGCCCATGGTGGCCGGCAACTTGTTCCAGCAGTTTTACAATATTATGGATTCCATCATTGTAGGGAATGTGGTGGGAGAGGACGCTTTGGCTGCGGTGGGCGCCTCTACGGCCATCACCATGCTGTTCGTCATGGTGGCCATGGGGACAGGCATCGGCTGCTCTGTGGTGATTTCCCAGCTTTTCGGCGCCAGGCAGCTGGAGAAGATGAAGACGGCTATTTCCACGGCATTGCTGTCCATTTTGGGCTTTAGCATTTTCCTGAGCTTTTTCGGCGTAGCCATCCATAAGCCCCTGATGCGCCTGATGGGGACGCCGGACAATATCTTTGGGGATGCGGCGGAATATATGCAGATTTACTTTTTTGGCTTCGTCTTCCTATTCCTCTACAACGCCTTTTCCGCCATTTTCAATGCGCTGGGCGACTCCAAGAAGCCCCTGCTGTTTTTGATTTTTTCTTCCTTGCTGAATATTGCCCTGGACTTGCATTTCGTGGCTAACCTGCACATGGGCGTGCCGGGCGTGGCCTGGGCCACATTGATTGCCCAAGGGATTTCCGCATTCCTTTCCTTCGGCTTCCTGATGCGGAAATTAAAATCCTTGGAGACCGGGCAGTGCCGGCGTTTTGACGGGTCGCTCCTGAAAAATATGGTGAAGGTGGCAATCCCCACAATTGTCCAGCAGTCCATCGTGTCGGTCGGAATGCTGCTCATCCAGTCCGCCGTCAACCGTTTTGGCTCCACCTTCCTGGCAGGCTATACGGCCGCCACAAAGATTGACAGCATCGCCATTGTGCCCATGGTGGCCGTGGGGAACGCCGCTTCCACTTACGTGGCGCAGAATATGGGCGCCAAGAAGCCGGAGCGCATCCCGCAAGGCTACCGCATCTGCCTGGCGATGGCAGCAGGGATTGGACTGACCATCGCAGTCTTGCTGCATGTGGCAGGGAGCCATGTGG
>CAOKUK010000259.1 GCA_948472595.1 uncultured Eubacterium sp. | reverse complement strand
AGAGCACCTGACTCTTAATCAGGGTGTCCAGGGTTCGAGCCCCTGGAGGCGCATGGAAAAGCACTGTTTTCGATGACTTTGATCTCGGGGACGGTGTTTTTATTGTTTAAAATCAGGGACACGTATGAACAAACCCTCTTCACGTATTCGATTGCGCATTTTTTCATTTCGGCTCATTGAGGAGCTTTATGACTTCTCTCAGGGAATTTTCCAGGGTAACCATCTTTTTCTCCAAAGCGGGACGGCGGTAGGCAATTTCCGCCAGTTTTTGTTTTAGGGATTTTTTCCGTTTCATAATGGGCGGTCGCCTTTGCTTTTTACCCTTATCATATGCAGCAAAAGGGAAATTATGACTCATCAGACAGCCAAAACGCCTTGACATTCCATCACCGGGTCAATTCCCAGTGCACTGTCTCACTGATATTTGCCAAAACCACGCAGGATATTGGTTCATCTGCAAGGCATCAATGAGACATTACACCAGCCATAAATCCCAATTTGAAAAACGGCATTCGCCTACCGCCAATGCCGTTTTTCAAATTAGCTATTTACATATTTGCAATCAAAGCTGCGATTTCTTCTGGGCTCATCATTTTATTAGGGTCTGAAATCTCTGGCTTTGGGGGCTTCTCTTCTTCAATTTCCGGCGCTGCGTCAGGAAGCTCTTCCACTGCGGCGTTTGCAATCAGAGCCGCAATGTCCTCCGGGCTCATCATCCGATTGGGGTCTGCTGGGTTCGGCTTTGCAGGCGCGGCGGGCTTTGCCTGCGCCCCCGACGATTTCTGTGCAGACGGTTGCTGCGCCTCCCTTGCGGCTGTCTGCTGCTGCGCTTGGGCTGCTTGCTCTGCCGCCGCTTGAGCCGCCTGCTCTGCCGCCGCTTGGGCTGCCTGCTGCCCCGCCGCCTGAGATGCCTGCCGAATCACTTCCGCCGCTTCTTGGGCTTTCCTTGCCGCTTCCTGGGCTGCCGCTTCTAGTCCTGCGGCTTGGGAAGGCGCCTCTGCACCCTTTGCAGATTCTGCCAACGCCTGAAAGGCTGGCTCTGCTGCCATGGCGCTCCCCGCCGCTTCTATGGACGGCTCTTCCTTGGCGCTCCCCGCCGCTTCTATGGATGGCTCTTCCTTGGCGCTCCCCACCGCTTCTGTGGACGGCTTTTCCATGGTTTCCTTCATTTCCTCTGCAGGCTGCGCATCTTCAGCCTGGTTGACAGCCACTGAGCCATCCCCCCCAGCATTGGCAAACAGCATTTCTGCCGCCTGCCCGGGCTTTGCGCCATCCATGCCAGACAGCAGCGCCTCCATCTCATTTGGGCTTAAGCTGGGGCTTGGGCTGCCGCTTTCCAATAAATGGACGATTTCCTGCAGCTTTGCCAATATTTCCTTCTGAGCCTCCTGTATGGACTGGATATCCATAGGAGCGCCCCCTTGCCCCACAGCGCCTATTCCGTCTATGCCGCTTACGCTTTGCAAAAGGTCGTTCATATGACCCATCAGCTGCCCATTGGAATTAATCAGCGCATCCGCATTTTCCTTGCTGCGGCTAATCAGTATCTTCGCAATCTTCTTCTGCTCCTCGCCAAGGCCGTCCAGCATGGACGCAATCCGTTTCTGGCTGGCAATGTTGGACTTTTCCAGCGGCATGATTTTCTGCCCGATAAAATTCAGCTTATTGTCCAAGTCCTGGAACTTCTGCTGGAATATCAGGTAGGATGCCTTCTCCGCCTTTAGTATGTCCTGGTACTGCTCTTCCCGCTCACGGCTGGCCAACTCCCTCAAGCTCATCCATCCATCCAAGGTGAACGTCATCCATAAGAATGTGATAAATGCTGCAATCGCAAGAAGCTGGAAATTCTGCGGGATGCTGACAATCATATAAATGTCGCACAGAACCATAAACATCAATATAATGGAGCTTACCAGCACCCTCGTCTTAAGTGGCTTGTCGTTCCTCATACCTTCTCCTCCGCCCTATAAATTTTACCTGCGCCTACATGGCAATCCGATAGTGCTATAATACCATAATTTCCTGGAAGTGTCAAAAAGTTCATTGAAAAAGAAGCCCCTGTATGGTACCATTTTAATGTAGATTAACCAAAACTTGGAGGCGCTTTATGAACGACATGATTACCACCCTGAAGAATAAAGTCCTGGCAGGCGGCCAAATCACCAAGGAAGAGGCCCTAGGGCTTGCAGAGACGCCTGCCAAAGAGCTTTGCCAGGCAGCAGACGAAATCCGCCAGGCATTTCTGGGCAATGAATTTGACCTTTGCACCATTATCAATGGAAAGAGCGGGAGATGCTCTGAAAACTGCAAATACTGCGCACAGTCTGCCTATTACCACACGGATGTGGAAACTTATCCCCTGATGGAGACAAAGCCTTTGCTGGAACAGGCGCAGTATAATTGGCAGCGGGGCGTCCCCCGCTATTCCATTGTCACCTCCGGCCGCAGGCTAGACAGCCAGGAAGTCGCCCAGGCCTGCGACAGCATCCGAGCCATCAAAGAAGCGTCCGACATTTCCGTATGCGTCTCCTTCGGCCTCTTAGAGGAGGAGGACTTCCGCAAGCTTAAGGAGGCCGGCGCCGCACGCATCCACAACAACCTGGAAGCGTCTGAGGGGTATTTCCCCAAAGTATGCACCACCCACACCCAACAGGATAAAATCCATTCCATAAAAGCCGCCAGGAACGCAGGACTGGAGGTCTGCAGCGGCGGCATTATGGGCTTAGGGGAGACTATGGAAGACCGCATTGACCTGGCCATCACCCTGCGGGAACTAGACATCCGTTCCGTCCCCCTCAACATGCTAAACCCCATCCCCGGAACCCCTTATGAAGACAATCCAAGGCTCACGGAAGACGACATGTGCAGGATTGTGGCCATTTTCCGGTTCATCCTCCCCAAGGCCTTCATCCGCCTGGCCGGAGGCAGGGGCCTGATGGAAAGCCATGGCCGCAAATGCTTCTGCTCCGGCGCAAATGCCGCCATCACGGGGGACATGCTGACCACGGCCGGCATCACTATCCAAAAGGATATGGAAATGCTCAAGGAATTGGGCTTCCAAGTGGCTCAGGTCGGCAAAGATGGCTCCAGGCCGGAAATATAATTTTTTCAATTTTGCGGCATACTATCCTGTACCGAAATCCAAAGGAGGCAGAAATTATGAGCCAAACACTTCTCATCCAACAAGCCCTGGTCCACGACGCCGTCCAGGAAACGCCTTATCATGCAGATATCTTGGCAGAAAACGGCAAAATTATCAACATTGCCCCTAGGCTGGACGAAAAATCCATCCTTCCCACCCACATCATAGACGCTGCTGGGCTGGAAATCTATCCTGGCTTCGTAGAAGCCCACTGCCATCTGGGCTTAGATGGCTACGCCGTTGGCTTCGAAGGCGCAGACTTCAACGAGATGACAGACACCCTGACCCCGCATCTCTCCGCCATAGACGCACTGAACCCCTTAGATGAAAGCGTGCGCCATGCCATGGAAGCAGGCGTCACCTGCGTAGCGTCAGGCCCCGGCAGCTCTAATGTCTTAGGCGGCACGTTCGCCGTTTACAAGACAGCCGGAAAGCGCATTGACGACATGGTGGTCAAAGAAAAAGCCGCCATGAAATGCGCCTTCGGCGAAAACCCGAAGCGATGCTACAAGGACAAGGATACCTATTCCCGCATGAGCATCGCCGCCCAGCTGCGCATGATGCTGGATAAGACAAAGGAGTACTTGGCAAGGCAGGAGGCGGCAGGGGAGGATATTCTGAAAAGGCCTCCCTATGACCCGAAGCTGGAAGCCTTAATCCCCGTCATCAAAGGGGAGCTCCCCTTAAAGGCCCATGTCCACCAGGCAAACGATATCTACACTGCCATCCGCATCGCCAAGGAGTACGGCCTAAAGCTGGCGCTTGACCACTGCACGGACGGCTCCCTTATCGCAGATGATTTGGCAAAGGAAGGATACCCCGTGGCCGTTGGCCCCACCCTCACCCATGCCACTAAATTCGAGCTGAAGAACAAGAGCTTCGCTACCCCTGGGGATTTGGCAAGGGCTGGCTGCCAAGTATCCATTGTCACGGATTCCCCCGTCATCCCCCAGCAGTTCCTGCCCCTTTGCGCAGGCCTGGCAGTGAAATCCGGCATGGATGAGTTTGAGGCCCTCAAGGCCATCACCATCAACGCCGCCCGGCATATTGGCGTAGAACGCCGCGTTGGCTCTCTGGAGCTTGGAAAGGATGCAGACTTTGTCATTACAGACGGGAACCCCTTGGTGTCTGACACAAAGGTGCGCTATGTCATCATCAATGGGTCCGTCACATTCCGGCACGAGCCGACATAGCTTCAAAAACGATGGGAGAACGGAAGGAAAGGGTTGCCTTACGGCAACCCTTTTTGGGGGAGTAAATTTATGAAATGTTTCATGGGGTGCCACATCTTGGGCGG
>CAOKUK010000258.1 GCA_948472595.1 uncultured Eubacterium sp. | reverse complement strand
AAGAGGTTTTAAGCAAATTCCGCAGAAAACCTTTGGAGGCGGAAGGAGATGCGAGAGAGGGTAACCTAGCCGGAAAAGAAGCTTTCCGTGTGTTGCCGGAGAAGGAATCTTCCGCTATGTTATCAGGGAGCCTTCCGCAGCTGCGGGTGCTGACGGAATCCTTGGAGCAGTATCAGTTTGCCCTGGAGCAGCCGGAAGTGGAGAGGGTCTATTTGGAAGAATTTGCGCTGTCCGAAGAAGCGGCGAAAGGCGCCGGGGGAGGATTTGGGAGCCAGCTTTCCCGCCTTGCGTCTCAGGCGAAGGAGGCCGGGAAGGAATGCTATTTGGCTCTGCCCTATATTTTCCGCAAAAAGACGGCGGATTGGCATGGGGTTCATTGGCAGGAGATTTCTAAGGCAGGGCTGGACGGGTTCCTGGTACGGAATTATGAGGAGCTGCAGTTCCTGAAGGAAAGGCATGCGGGGCATTTTGGGATACAGGGGGATTACCAGATTTACGCCTGTAACAATGAAGCCTTGCAGGGGCTTGGCAGCTTGCCGCTTCGGCAGTTTACCCTTCCGGTGGAATTGAATTTCAAAGAGCTGCGCCATTTGGACTGTGCGCAAGGGGAGCTTATCCTCTATGGCCGCCAGCCCTTGATGGTGAGCGCCCAGTGCGTACATAGGAATGCTGCCTCCTGTGACGGGAAGGCAGGAATTTCTTGCCTGAAGGATCGGCTGGGGAATGATTTCCCAGTGAGGAACTTATGCCAGGACTGCTATAATGTGATTTATAATACCAGCCCCCTTTCGCTGCTGCACCATTACCGGGACGCCTGCAGCCTTGGGCCTGCGGGGGTGCGGCTTTCCTTTACCACAGAGGGGGTAAGGGAAATGGGGCAGGTGTTTTTATGGTACCGCAGGGCATTGGGGCAGGGCATCCGATGGGAGCAGTATGGGAGTGGCTTTACCAATGGGCATTGGAAACGAGGAGTCGAATAATTTATGGTGCATTTAATCACAGAGTTATCCAAGTATACAATGATTATCCTGTTTGCCTTGTATACCTATCAATGCTTTTCCGCTTTGAAGCGGAATGTGGAGCCTGAGAAGCAGGCCAGGAAATTCAAGAAGCAGGTGATTTATCTTTACCTGTTCCATTTGAATGCTTATGGAGTGCTGCTTTTGGCCACCAAAAATTTAGAGATTTTGAAATTTTACCTGGCGCAGGCGGTATTTTTTGCCTTGGTGCAGGGGTGCTATGCCTTGTTTTACCGCAGGGCTTCCAAGCTTGTGGTCAACAACATGTGCATGCTCATGTGCATTGGGTTTGTGATGCTGACGCGGCTGTCTTATGAATTTGCGGTGAAGCAGTTTATGATTGCGGCGGTCTCCATTGCGGTCACCATGCTGATTCCGTATTTTATCAGCAGGTGGCGGTTTTTCCGCAGCCTGACCTGGGTGTATGCCCTGCTGGGCATTACGATGCTGGGGGTGGTGGCCGTGCTGGGGGCAGTCTCCCATGGAGCCAAGCTCTCCTTCAGCGTGGCTGGGGTCGCAGTGCAGCCTTCTGAATTTATCAAGATTATCTTTGTGTTCTTCGTGGCGTCTATGTTCTACGAATCGACGGAGTTTGCCCAGGTAGTCAAGGCGACGGTGGTGGCGGGGCTCCATGTGGTCATCTTGGTGCTGTCGAAGGACCTTGGGGCGGCGCTGATTTTCTTTGTCGCCTATATGGTCATGCTCTATGTGGCCACCGGGAAGCTCTATTATTTTGCGGGCGGGCTGGCTGCAGGCGCTGCGGCTTCCGTTGTGGCCTATTTCCTTTTCAACCATGTGCGGGTGCGGGTGGTGGCTTGGCAGGATCCGCTGGCAGTATTTGAGCGGGAAGGAAATCAGGTGTCCAACTCCCTTTTTGCCATTGGGACGGGGGGCTGGTTTGGCATGGGGCTGAATCAGGGGATGCCTTATAAAATCCCGGAGGTGAAGCAGGATTTTATCTTTTCGGCGGTTTCGGAGGAATTGGGGGGGATTTTTGCCATCTGCCTGCTGCTGGTCTGCGGAAGCTGCTTTTTGATGTTCCTCAACATTGCCATGCAGATTAAGGATTTGTTCTATAAATTGGTGGCTTTGGGGCTTGGGACGATTTACGGGTTCCAGATTTTCTTGTCAGTGGGCGGGGACATTAAATGCATCCCCTCTACGGGGGTTACCCTGCCGCTGGTCAGCTATGGGGGCAGCTCGCTTTTGAGCACCCTGATTATCTTTTCCATTATCCAGGGGCTGTACCTTTTGCGGGAACGGGGAGAGGATGAGGAAATCCAGAGGAAGAAGGCAAAAGGAAAAGCCCGGAAGGGGAACAGGAAATCAAGCCGGCGGGCAGCGGCCCCGAAGGGGAATTCCGGGCAAAAGCGCATGGAGGCAGAGCCGATGCGCAGCTTGCAGGAGGCGCCAAGCCAGAGGCTGGGGAACAGGCAGGAAGAAGCTTTGCAGGATGGCCTGGAGCAAAGGCTGGTGCAGGAGGCATTGCAGGAGGAAGAGCTGGGGCAGAAGTTCCTCATGGAGAGCAATCTGAGGCAGGAAAGGAGGGGGCGGATCCCATGAAGAAACCGTCTGTGGGACGCAAGTCTAAGGCTTCGGCCAACCAAGTGAAAAACCGGGAATTTGCCGTTATCGCCTATCTGTTTGTGGGGCTGTTTTTAATCTTAATCGGCTATTTTGCCTATTTCCAGGTGTATAAGAGCGAGGATTTTATCAACAGCCCTTATAACACCAGGCAGAACACCTTTGCGGAGCATGTGGTGCGGGGGGAGATACTGTCCTCTGACAGGAAGGTGCTGGCCCAGACCTTGGTGGGGGAGGATGGGGGCGAGACGCGGTATTACCCTTATGGCAGCATGTTTGCCCATGCCGTAGGCTATGACAGCAATGGCAGGTCGGGGATTGAGTCTTTTGGGAATTTCACGCTGCTGCGTTCCCATGCGTTTTTCTTAGAGCAGGTTATCAACGGCATCCAGGACAAGAAGAACCAAGGGGACAGCATCGTCACCACTTTGGACTATGGACTGCAGGAAACTGCATACGAGGCGTTAGGCAGCAGCCGGGGGGCGGTGGTTGCCTTAGAGCCGGCGACCGGGAAGATTCTGGCCATGGTGTCCAAGCCGGATTTTGACCCAAATTCCGTAGCCACTGAATGGGAAAGCATCATTTCCGATACGGAGGGGGAAAATTCCGTGCTGGTGAACCGGGCGACCCAGGGGCTGTACCCGCCAGGCTCCACCTTTAAGATATTGACCACGTTGGAATACCTGCGGGAGAACCCGGATTACCAGAACTATTCCTATGAATGCATGGGGAGCATCCCCGTGGATAAGACAGAAATCCATTGCTATGGCAACGCCGTCCATGGGGCGGAGGGATTGGAGGAGTCCTTTGCAAAATCCTGCAACACCTCTTATGCCAATATTGGGCTGGGATTGAACAAGAAGGCCTTTGCCAAGCTCTGTGAAGGCATGCTGTTCGGGCAAAGCCTCCCCACCCCTTACCCATCCAGCCCAAGCAGCTTTGTGCTGGACGGGGAATCAGGCCCGGACGAGGTGGCGCAGACAGCCATTGGCCAGGGAGAGACGTTGGTGACGCCGATGCATATGGCTATGATCACGGCAGCCATTGCCAATGACGGGATGCTGATGCGGCCCTTTGTGATAGACCATACGGAAAATTATAAGGGGGTTACGGTGAGGAATTACCATGGCTCGGAATATGGCGCTTTGCTCAGCGCCGACGAGGCAGCAAAGCTTAAGGAATTTATGTCTCTGGTGGTGAGCCAGGGGACCGGATCTGCTTTAAGCGGGCAAGCCTACCAGGCGGCCGGGAAGACGGGATCTGCCGAGTTCAGCAATGTGAAGGGCGAGAGCCACGCCTGGTTCACCGGCTATGCCTCCACGGAGGAGAAAGGGACGATTGCGGTGACCGTCATTGTGGAAAACGGCGGGGCGGGCAGCGCTGTGGCCGTGCCTATTGCCAAGCAGGTGTTTGACCGGTATTTTAGCCCATGACAAAGTTGCAGAAATAAACCTTGCAAGATGTGGGAAAAAGAGTTATACTGATTTCAAAGTTTTATTTAAACCACATCAGGAGGTATTGCAATGATTGAGGCAACGAGTTGTGGTGGTGTGGTAATATTTCGCGGGAAAATTTTGCTCTTGTATAAGAATTACAAGAACAAGTATGAAGGCTGGGTGCTTCCTAAGGGGACTGTGGAGTCGGGGGAGGAATACAGGGACACGGCGGCGCGGGAAGTGCTGGAGGAGACAGGGGTGAACGCCATGATTATCAAATATGTAGGGAAGAGCCAGTATTCCTTCAATGTCCCTGACGACACTGTAGAGAAAGATGTGCACTGGTACCTTATGATGGCAGACAGTTATTACAGCAAACCACAACGGGAAGAATATTTTGTTGAT
>CAOKUK010000257.1 GCA_948472595.1 uncultured Eubacterium sp. | reverse complement strand
CGAAGGTCATTGAAGAGTCCTTCCTGTGCGGGATGCCAAAGGCCGTTAGCTATGCCATGGATATCTTGCAGAAAACGGCTCTGGAGGCTGCGGCGGTGGGGGAGATTGCCAAGACAGTCCACAGCCTGTCCTTGGTTATCCAGTATGGGAATATCCGCAGCATTCCCAGCGAGGCCTTAGAGCCCGTATTGGGGCAGCTGTTCCTGCGCGCCTGCCTGCTGCTTCCGGGGAGCTGTGTCTGTGACGACAAGGCCTCCCAGGAAATCATAGAAAGCATGGGGCTTTTGAATGAGGCGGCGCTGTGCCATGGCTTTTTGCCGGAGGAACGCTGGCTTCAGGTGTTAGGGGAAATCGCAGACCGGGATGATTTGAATACGAAGGCGTCCGGCTATGGGACGGCCATCCTGTTAGAGCGGGGGAAGATTACAAATGAAGAGCTGGAATTAAAGGTGGAGCGCCGCCTTTCCAAGGGCGTCCCGGCAGATTTGGGGGCGGGGTGGTTCGAAGGGCTTTCCATGAAGAACCGATATGCGCTGATTGCCCGCATGGGTCTGTGGGAGAGCTTAGACAAGTACTTGGCTACCCTGGACGACGAGGAGTTTAAGCGGGCGCTGCTGTTCTTGCGCCGAGCCTTTGCGGACTTCACTGCGAGGGAAAAAAGCGACATTGCGGAAAACCTGGGGGAGCTGTGGCAGCTGAACCCTCAGCAAGTCAGCGAGGCGGTGAATGCGCCGCTGACAGAAGAGGCGCAGGAAATGCTGGATGGCTTGGAGGAGTTTGATTTTGGGGATATTTAAGCAAAGGGGCTCGGTTTAAAAAGGAGGGTAAAGTAAGGATGGGAATGACACCGACCAAACAGGAAATGGAACGTATGAAACGCTGGAGGCTGATTTTGGGCACGGAGAGCGACAATCGGTTTGGCGCCATGAATGGCCAAGACGGCCTGTCGCTTTCGAAGGAGCAGCTTTTGATGGATCAGGCTCTTGCAGCGATTTACAACCGCAGCGAATCCGGCGGCTTTGGCTTTGGGAGGGGGGCGGGCAATGGCCCTTCAACTCCCCGGATTAGCCGCTGGCTAGGGGATGTGCGCACGCTGTTTGACAAGGATTTGGTGACGGTGATACAGTCAGACGCCATGGAGCGGTGCGGCCTGCGCCAAATGCTGTTTGAGCCTGAGCTTTTGGAGCATGTAGAGCCAGATATCAATCTGGCCTCCACCATTTTGATGCTAAAGGATCAGATTCCCAAACGCTCCAAAGAGAGCGTGCGGGCATTTATCGGAAAAATCGTAGAGGAAATCAATAAGCTTTTGGAGGCAGATATCCGCCGGGCGGTTGCTTCCGCTGTAAACCGCCGGGCGCATTCCCCCATCCCTTCCGCAGCCGCCATGGATTTTCCCCTGACTGTCCGAAGGAACCTGAAAAATTATAACCCAGAGCTAGGAGCCATAGTGCCGGAGCATTTTTATTTTTTTGACCGGACAACTACGGCGCCCTCCAAGCAATGGACTATCATCCTGGATGTGGATCAAAGCGGCTCCATGGGGGAATCGGTTATCTATTCCTCCATCATGAGCTGCATTCTGGCGAGCATGGCCGCAGTGCGAACCCATATTGTGGCCTTTGACACAAAGGTGGTGGACTTGACGGAAAAATGCGAGGATCCCATAGACCTGCTGTTTGGCTTCCAGCTGGGAGGAGGCACCAATATTGACCAGTCGGTGGCCTATTGCCAGAAATTCGTGGAGAATCCCGCAAAGACATTATTTTTCCTGATTACGGATTTGGAGGAAGGGGGCAACCGGGCGTCCTTGCTCCGCCGCCTGCGGGAATTAAAGGAATCCGGGGTAACGGTGGTCTGCCTTTTGGCCATTGCGGACGGCGGCAAGCCCTATTACGACGCCCAGATGGCAGAGCGGGTGGCGGGTCTTTCCATTCCCTGCTTTGCCTGCAACCCCCAGATGCTTCCCACCCTGTTGGAGCGCGCGCTGAAAGGGCAGGATTTGGAATCCTTCCGAAAGGAATTTGAAAAGAGGAAGCGTTGAATGAAAAACCTTGCGTTCCCTGCATCCTGCTTGCCGCCTAAGGCGTCAAAATGAGATTCTTCCGGCAATGGGTTAGGAAGGAAGGTACTTGCGAAAAATATTCTTGGTGGCAATTGCCGGGATTAGGGACGCAGCCCCTGAAAGCAGGACGACGCTGTATTCATATCCTTCACAGACCTCAAACAGGACGCCGTAAAGCGCATTGCCCAGAGGCTGTGCGCACATGGCGATGGTAAAGATGACGGAAATGACTTTCCCAATCAGGTTCTGCGGCGTTTCCGTTTGGATAAAAGACATCATCTGCACGGTGAGAATCGTTGAAAATACCATGATGGCAAAGCAGCATAGAGTGAGGACGGCATAATTGAGGATTGGGGAAGGGGACAGCAGCAGGGCGGCGCTGATAGGGAACACGCATAGGGCGCAGGCGATTGCCAGGCCGCCGGATTTGCGGATTTCCAGCCGCTTGGCGAAGAGGCCGGCGCCAATGCCTCCAGCCAGCCCTCCTGCTGCCAATGCCCCTTCGGCAAAGCCATAAAGCCTGTTTGCCAGCGACGCCTCAAACCCCAGGATTTCCGTAATGAAATAGGGCATTGCCACAGTAATCATTGAGGACAGGAACAAATTAATGCCGCAGATTGCAGACAGGGCCTTCCCAATCACAGGCTTTCCCCTTCGGATAAAGCGCATGCTCTCTGCAAAGTCGGCTTTGGCTGTATGTAGGATGCCGCCTTTTAGAGCCTGCTTCTGGAAAGGGATTGCGATAAAGATTTCCATCACCGCCGACAGGGCAAAGCATGCCATGCAAACCCATAAGATGGCTTCTATTCCATAAGCGCTGTATAAAATGCCGCCCAGCACGGGCCCGATGAGGGAGGAAAAAGAGCTGATGGTATTGATGATGGAATTTGCCGCCATAAAATGCTCTTGGCTTACCAGCGCCGGGATGCTTGCCTGCACGGAGGGCTGGTATGCGCCTGCAATGCCATAGAGGAGCATCAGCGTGGCCGTCAGAAGCGGAACTAAATCTATCTTGCCCATAAGCAGGGAAAAGCCCAGGATAATGGCTGCCGTAAGGAAGTCCAGTATTACCATGATATTTCTTTTATTTATCCGGTCCGCCAGGATGCCGCCAATCGGTGACAGCAGGATGGAGGGGAGGAAGGCGCAGGCCAGGACAGTCCCATAAAGCGCCGATGAGCCTGTCAGGTTCAATAGGTAAAGCGGCAATGCAAACCGTATGGCCGCATTGCCGAACAGGGAGATAATCTGCCCGATGACCACAAGTGTAAAATCTTTCGAAAATAATTTTTCGCTCATTTTCAGACCTCCTTAAATACCGAACGTTGGTATGTATTTGCCTAAAATATATCTGCCCCTATTACAGGGCAGAAGTTCCTTTGTTTTTTTGGTAGACTGCCGTCAGCTCCTGCAGCCGTTCTAACAGCTCGCTGTCCATAACATCAAGCCCAAAGCCATCCATCATCTGGGCAAACACCATAAATTTACGGTAGGATTCCTCGATGGAACTGTCAAATATCATGGGGTTCATCCAGATATTTGCCGCAAGTAAAATCAGCTCAGCCAATTGCTCCGGGTAGTCCGTTTGGATGGAGCCATCGGAAATGCCCTGCTCAATAATCGGCAGGATATAGTGCGGCGCTGCCTCCTCTACGGTGTCTTGCAGAAGGCTAAGGAGGAGCTTGGGATTCTTGTGGAAATCCGGGGCTACCGTAAAAATATCATCCTGCACAGGCCGGCAGATAGATTCCTTAAAGATGGCTTTCAGCTTTTCCTTGCCGCTTAACCCAGGCCGGTCGCGGATTGCTTTGAGCAACTGGTTCGAGTCCGCCGTCATCCTGTCTATGACAGCCTCCAAAATGTCTTCCTTCGACTTAAAATGATGGTAGATAGCGCCCTTGCTAAGTCCGCCTAAGCAGCCGATGATGTTTTGGATGGAGGTGTGCTCATAGCCCTGTTCCATAAATAGGCGGGAGGCCACGTCCAATATTAAATTCACAGTTTCTTCTGGATGCTTATTCCGTGCCACGGATATCGCCTCCTTCCTGAGAGTCCTCTATAGTCTCCATACTAACATACCAACGGTATGTTTGTCAAGGCGTATTCCAAATTGATTCTTGCCATAAGGGATGTTATAATGGGCACATAATAAGAATGCAGATACAGGCGCAAGGCGTTGCCGCACTATTAGGGAGGTGGGAGAATGGATGCATCGGAGGTGTTTATGCAAGGTGAAGGGAACATGCTGTCTCTTTCGGAGGCATGCAGGGAGCTGTCCATTTCATTGGCCACAGGCAGGAACTGGGTGAGGCTGGGAAAATTAGACCCGTCTGGAAAGAGGGATGGCTCGCCGTTTTTTGCCCGAAGCTATGTGGAAAATTT
>CAOKUK010000256.1 GCA_948472595.1 uncultured Eubacterium sp. | reverse complement strand
CAGGAGAGCCTTCACGCCTAAGCCTCCCTAAGCGCTGGATTTCGCCTCCGCTAAATACGCCCCTGAATTGTCTGCAGAGGCACACCGCCCACTCCAAACCGCTGAGCTTGCCATCTCCCATACGAATCAGCCCTGACTTTTACGCATTGGCCTTGCTAAACGATTAAGCCTGGGCATTAGCCCAACTTTTGAATCCGCAGGAAAATTTCATTCACATAGTGGCCTCGCTGTACAGCTGAGCTTGGCGGGCTTTATCCACAAATTCAAAAATAAGCTGGCTATCCTTTCCACTGTCGTTTTCTACACCAGAGCTTACATCCACAATGTCTGGGCGGAAGAGTTGGATTCCCTCCTGCACATTCTGGGCGTTGAGGCCTCCGGCCAGCACGAATGGCTTTCCATAAAAGAAAGCTTTTTTCTGGCGGAATGTGGCCTGAGCGCTCTGCCACCGGAAGGTCCTTCCGCTTCCTGCGGATGGGGCGTCCACCACATAAGCGGCAATCTTTTCATGGTCTTTCAGCTGTTGTAATTCCTCAATAAATCCTATGTTGCAGGCACGCCAAATCGGAAGAACCGCCGCTTCTAAAACTTCCGTATCCAACTGTCCGTGTATCTGCAAAATGTCAAACCCTGCCGCTTCAATCTGTTGGCAGAAACCGATATCCGGGCTTACGGCAACAGCTACCCGCTTTATATGGGGAGACAGGAATCTTTGTATTTCCTCAGCCTGGGAAAATGTCACATTACGCTTGCTTTTTTCATAAAATACAAAACCTGCATAATCCACCTTGGCCTGGTTCAAATATTCTGCCTCCTCGGGAGCTGTGATCCCGCAGATTTTTATTTTAGGGGATTCCTTTTCCTCTCGTTTCACCCCTTTCCTAAAACAACCTACCATACCCTTGACACCTTGCCCTTTCTCAAATAACTCGGCAAAACCCTCTTGCCACAATTCCTATGCACATTCTAAATGCAGCCCGCAAACAAAGCCTCACGCATACTCAGCCCTGCCTGCCTCTTGCCTCAACCACCATAGACGCATCGCCCGCAGACAAAGCCTCACGCATACCAGTATCAGCCGCCCAAAGAGCGCAAAGCGCCTCAGCAGACAATTCAGGGGCGCTTTTAGCGGAGGCGAAATCCAGCGCTTAGGGAGGCTTAGGCGTGAAGGCTCTCCTGAACGTCTTAGCCTCCCTTAGCGATTAGTTTGCCGGAGCGTTGCCCCGTCTGCTGAGGCGCTTTGCGCTCTTTGGGCAGCGTACGGGTTTCCACCCCCCTTCGAGGCGCTTTGCACTCACATTGCTTTCCACCGCTTCGCCAATTCCCGAGGGGACTCCGCCTCCATGAAAGCCCTGCCTATCAAAAACGCATCCACCCTGGATTCCTTCAAGAACCGCACATCCGCATCGCTGACAATCCCGCTCTCCGCCACAAAGATTTTCCCCTCTGGAACCATTTTCGATAGCCGCTTCGTCGTATCCAGATGGATGGAAAAATCCCGCAAGTCTCGGTTATTCACCCCAACAATCTCTGCATCCAGCCTCAGCGCCCGTTCCATTTCCCATTCATCGTGGGTCTCCACCAATGCGTCCATACCCAGCTCTTTCGTCAAGTCATAAAAACCCTTCATCTGCGCATCGTCCAAAATGGCTGCAATCAGCAAAACGGCATTGGCGCCAATGGCTTTCGCTTCATAAAACTGGTACTCTTCTATCATAAAATCCTTCCGGATAATCGGAAGCGGCGTTATGTCACGGATTTCCCTCAGATACTGCGCATTTCCCAGGAAATGGTCTTCCTCTGTCAGACAGGAAATGGCGTCAACGGAAGCATTGTATTCCCCTATCCGGTCTGTCAAATCCAGCTTGCTGCTAATCCTCCCCAGGCTGGGGGAAGCCTTCTTGAATTCCCCAATAATGGAAATCCCCGGCTTTGCCAGAGCCTCCCGAAAGCTAGGGGAGACCCCTTCATAGGCCTCCGCCAGGCGCCGCATCTTTTCCTCGCTAACCCTCGCCTTATGCTCCGGCAGGCGCAGCTTTTTATCCTCCACAATTTTGTCTAATATCATATGCCAATACCGAATCCCTTCCTAAATATTTTCCTCATCGCTCACAAGATAAATCATCTGCCAGAAGCCCTTTGCTCCTATGCCATCCCATTGATAAAATTATCCACCATGCGTTTCCCATGCTCCGTATAAATGGATTCCGGGTGGAACTGCAGGCCTACTACGGGGTATTCCTTGTGCCGCATGGCCATAATTTCCCCATCTTCCGTCCTTGCAAGGACGCGCAGGCAATCCGGCAGGCTCTCCTCCTGCACAGCCAGGGAATGGTACCGGGCGGCCTTCATGGGAGAGCCAATCCCTTGAAACACGCTTTCCCCCGTATGCCGAATCAGGGACTGCTTGCCATGGAACAGTTCCTTGGCATAGCCAACAGTCCCTCCCAACGCTTCCCCGATGCATTGATGCCCCAGGCAAATGCCCAGGATTGGGACTTCCCTGTAAAACTCTTTCACCACATCCTTGCATACCCCCGCTTCCTTGGGGCTTTTGGGGCCTGGGGAAAGCACGATCCGCTCAGGGCGCAGGGATTTGATTTCCGCAATTGTTATTTTATCGTTCCGCACGACTTTTATATCCTCTGTGAAAATCCCCATGTACTGATATAGGTTATACGTGAAAGAATCATAGTTATCAATCAACAATATCATATCAATCCTGCCTCCTTTCCTGCCTATGGCGCTACAGGTTCTCTTCTTCCACCAGGGTCTTAGCCAAAGCCATGACCTTGTTGCAGCATTCCTGGTATTCCAGCTCTGGCTGGGAATCTGCCACAATGCCTGCCCCTGCCTGCAAGTAGACGCAATTCCCCTTCTTTACCATCGTCCTTATGGTAATGCAGAAATCCATGTCGCCGCTAAAATCAATGTATCCGGTGGCGCCGCCGTAAAGCCCCCTGCGGCTCTCCTCCAATTCATCTATAATCTCCATGGCGCGGATTTTTGGGGCGCCGCTTAAGGTGCCTGCCGGGAGGAAGGAAGCTGCCAAGTCAAAGGGATGGAATGCGCCCTTTTTCCGCCCTTCCACCATGGATACGATATGCATCACATGAGAGTAGTTCTGCACTTCCATAAATTGGGTAACCTTTACTGTGCCACATTCAGAAACCCTGCCCATGTCATTCCTGGCCAAATCCACCAGCATCACATGCTCGGCGCGCTCTTTCTCATCAGAAAGCAGCTCTTCCTTTAAGCGCCGGTCTTCCTCTGGGTCTTTTCCCCGCTTCCTGGTGCCTGCGATGGGGCAGGTGAAAATACGGCTGCCTTGCTGCTTTACAATCATTTCCGGGGAGCTTCCGATGACCTCAAATGCGCCGAAGTTAAAATAATAAAGATACGGCGATGGGTTCAATTCGCGCAGCTCCTTGTACAAGGCAAACCCCTCCTGGCTGGTCTCAATCGCCCACCTTTGGGACAGAACGGCCTGGAAGATATGGCCTTCCCGGATATAAGATTTGATTTTTTCTACCTTGGCGCTGTATTCCTCCAGGGTGTCGGATTTTTTTATGATTTTCCCATCCTGGGCAAAGCCGGGAACACTGTCTGGGGGAAGCTTTTCTGTCTCCTGGCTTGAGGCCTGCCAAAGCGGCGTCCCTTGGAAAACTTTCCTTTGCATAGCTCCCCGGCTTGGATCCGCCTTGGCAATCAGGGCTTCGGCTTCCTGCAAGGCCCTTGCCCTCCCGGCATCGCTGTCTTCTTCCAACACTACGGCTGTCAGCGTCTCCGCCACATGATCCACTACGATGAATTTGGCCATCAGCATCATCTGGATGGTCTCAATGCCAATCTCATCCGGGTTGCCATCTGGCAGTTCCTCGGAATACCGGACAAAGTCATAGCCCAGATTCCCCACCAAGCCGCCGCTAAATCCCAAGCCGTCCGCCTCCTTGCGGATTTCGAACTGGCTGTAATACTCCTTCAAAAGCTCTAATGGGTTGCCCTCCCGCACCTCTTCCCCCTGCGCCCGCCGGATAACCAACGCATTGCCCCGAGAGGTGATGATTTCCTCCGGCTCCGCCCCAAATATAGTATAGCGGTCATAATTCTTATCATAGCTTTCCAAAAGGAAGCCTATGCCCTTTCCTGCCAGATGTTCATACATTTGGACGGAAGACTCATTCACGATGCTGACAGTCCGGCGATAAGCCCTTAAAATACGTTTCATATGTCTGTGCTCCTTCCCAAAATCCCGCTTTCCAGGATTTTTTTAAAATATGGAAAATTTCCTCTGCATTTGCGCGCGCAGGGTCTGCCCCTGCAAAATAAGGACATCCTATAAGATAAAAAATCCCTGGCAAAAGCTTCTTCGCTTTTACCAGGGACGGTCTGGCCGTGGTGCCACCCTGTTTCATTATAGAATAAGATGGAATATGCGAGCCTGTGCATAAAAAAACGAATATTCCAAATCAGAAATATCCGCCACTAATTCTA